>JALWRY010000254.1 GCA_027080445.1 Thiohalobacter sp.
TACGAACGCCGTGCAATACCAGCAGCACCAGTGCCAGCAGACTGACCGCCAGGCTGTTCGGTCGAAGGATATCGGCCAGCCAGAACACCAGGAACAGCACCACGCTGCTGATATCGAGCCACTTGCGATTGGTCAGTTGCACGGGGTATCCCACACCGCGTTCGATAAAGAACGGAAACACGCGCCGGCTCAGCATGAGGATCAGTGCGAGCACGAGATACAGGCCGGAATACAGGCCGATGACGATACCGGAAGCCAACACCCCGGCTGCACCGAGGTAGAAGGCCAGGTTGCTGGCGGCCAACAGGGCGATTTTCACCAGGATGCCCACCTGGCTCCAGTTCCTGGCGCGCAGTACCGGTATGGCAACCGCCACCAGAAAACCGAGGTTGAACAGCAAGTCGAAGGTTGCCGCATAGGGGATGGATGCCGAATCACCCAGTGCCAGCAACAGGCGCGCCAGTAACCAGCACAACAGTAACAGTAGTAAAGGCGTACCACGCACTGTGGCAATGCCGGTCCAGTTGCGGACGGCCGTGAGCAGGAAGCCGGTAACCACGGCCATGCTGTAACCGAACAACATTTCGTGGCCGTGCCAGGCGATGGCAGGAAGACCCGACAGCGGTAAGGTCAGGTAACCGTTGAACAACACCAGCCAGACCAGCATGGCAAGCGCGGCAAAAAAACTCGCTGCCAGGAAGAAGGGCCGGAAGCCCAGCCGCAGCCATGACGCGCCTCGCGGCGCACTTTCTTCAATCTGAAGCACCAGACTCTCCAAAAACGTCGAAATTATTTACACAATATACTTGCGTCTAGTTCCCGGTTAATTTCTTATAACACACTGTATATTAAATATATAAAATATTTATAACAAACTAATGTAGCAACTTTTCTTACATAATGCACTCAACTTGTCGGGATTATTTACGTAAAATACCCGAAAACATCAATAAATTGACGGTCAGTTTGACAGTCCTGTCCCGCATTGGCTGATATAACACCGGGATAGCTCTATAACGAGTTGATTTATAGCAACTAATTTTACCTGGCATGTAATTCGCTAAGACACCTGCAAGCACTCATGGCTCATCACTTTTCAGGAACCCTGATTATAATGAAAATGTACAACACTCTGGCAGCGGCTGCTGTCGTTACCACCATACTGACACCGGCACTGGCTGGTGCTGTCACGATCGACTTTGCCGCTCTCGCCAACGGACATGAACGGGGGTACACCGTGTTCACCCATAGCCAGGACGGGATAACGCTCAACGCGTCAGGCCAGTCGGCTGATGGACAGGCGCCTTATTATGCCTACCTGGATTCCGGGAACGCCGGGCTGGGTGTCTGCCAACAGCTTACGGCGAATCTTCAGTGCAGCCCGTCCTCCGACGACAATGTTACCTACAATGAACAGCTTCGCCTTGATTTTGGTCAGACGGTGACACTCTCGGGGATTACTTTTGTCAACGGCAACCATGGCACAGCGTTTGACGGCGTGTTCGAACTGGCGGTCGATAACGGCCCGGCGGCGAGCTATAACCTCACCCACCTGTTCCCGACCACACTGACCGGTCAGACCTTTGATTTCATCAACCCGAATCTGGCCGGGGGTTCCAGCGCATCCAATGGTTACCAGTTCTATATCAGCTCGGTAAACCTTTCAGCCGTACCCGTCCCGGCTGCCGCCTGGCTGTTTGGTTCCGGCCTGCTGGGACTGGCCGGTGTCGCTCGGCGACGTACCGTATAACCGGTGTCCAACGGTCAATTCAGCCAGCGCACCAGGTAGTAGATTTTCTGGCTCTCTGAAGAGGTGGATGGCCCGGCGACCACAGCGGCATGACGCTTGCGCGCCGGGTCTGACGCCTTGAGGGCATCCTCCTCCGAATCCATTTGCGCCACGCAGGACGCCGGCACGCGTTTTTTCTTTTTTGGCGCATACACGACGGCGAAGATTTCCTTCACCACCCCGCGGCCGCCATCACCCATCAGTCCATAAATAGAAACACCCATGAGGCATAAAGGTACGCTGTCACTGCGGTCTGCACAACGCCCCTTTCAGTCTGTCAGTTTTATGGCAATACGCGACAGGGGGCCGATGACGCAAGCTAAACCCTCCATATATTAGCGTTATGTTATACACAGCAAATTACGTGTACCGGAAATTTCAGCGTCAAACCCACCTGACTTTCTGTCATATAATAATTAGGTGTCGCAACTTAATGTTTTTTATAGATTATTACAAACTGATGACTTTTTGTCCGATTTAACCCCTAACCCACCATATCAGTAGAAAAACGGTTTTTCCGACGAGTATTCCACAGACTTATCCACAGAAATTGTGGATAAGTGACGCCTGTCCAGGCGCCGGAAAAGTGGCGCATTACCTGGAAACACAGCCAAGTCCCTGATCGGTCGTTATTCACTCAAACAGGGTTCGAATCCGGTAGTTCAGCCCGCTGGAACGGCGGCGCGGGTTCAGTGCCGGAATAGCCGCCAGCCGCTCGCGTAGCTGGCGCGTCGTTACGGGCCGGCGCAGGAATACGCCGACGTTATTGTAATTCTGGTCGGTGGTCAGCCTGAAGCCCGACACAAAGCGGTTACGACAGGATGCGTGCGCGACATACGCGGAGACATCCAGCTCCAGCCGCGAAGCGAAGTTACTGACAATCGCACCCTCCCCGCTCAACAGGCCAAGCAGTGTGCGCACCCAGGTGTTATCGGCAAAAACCGCACGCTGCGGCTCGCCGTCCACTTCACCGAACAGGTCATCGATAACCAGGTCGAACGCCGGCCCCTCGTAGTGCCGCACCCACTCGATGGCGTCGGCCTGTACGAGTTGCACATCATCGCCCCGCACGCCGAAGAAACGTCTGGCGACAGACAGATGGACCGGGTTAAGTTCAATACCGGTAATCTGCTGTGGCTGCACGAAGCGGCGCAGGTTCTGGATCACGGCACCACCGCCCACGCCCAGCACCAGGATGCGCTGCAGTTCACCGGGCGGGTAAAAAAATGCCGGCAACAGCAACAGGTCCCACACACTGCCAGTCACCGGGCGTGTCGGGTTGTACTGGCTGTGGAACACGCCATTGGTGTACAGGCGCAGGGTTCGCCCGGCACGGCGCACCTGGTAATCCACACCATCAGCCTGCTTTTGCCAAACGAGACTCATAGCCCATCCTGCCATAAAAAAACCCGGTGCTCCCAACGAAGCACCGGGTTTCGACAAGCTGTGATCAATTGTTCTGGATAACGATCTGCGGGAACTTGGCCGCGTGATCCTTCGCCTTCATCGACAGCTTGGCCGCTGTACGGCGAGCGATCTCGCGGTAGATCTGCGCGATACGACCCTCCGGGTCGGCAACCACCGACGGGCGACCGTTATCGACTTCTTCCCGGATACTCTTGTCCAGCGGCAATGCACCGAGGAAATCGACATCATACTGGTCAGACATGCGCTGGCCGCCGCCTTCACCGAAGATATGCTCCTCGTGTCCACACTCGCTGCAGATATGGATGCTCATGTTCTCGATAATACCCAGTACCGGCACCTCGACCTTCTCGAACATCTTGAGTCCCTTGCGGGCGTCGAGCAGAGCGATGTCCTGCGGCGTGGTCACGATCACCGCGCCACTGACCGGCACCTGCTGGGCGAGGGTCAGCTGTATATCACCGGTGCCCGGCGGCAAATCGATCACGAGGTAATCGAGGTTATCCCAGTTGGTATCATTGAGCAGCTGCTGCAGGGCCTGGGTAACCATCGGGCCGCGCCAGATCATCGGCGTTTCCTCGTCGACCAGGAAGCCGATGGACATGGTCTGGATATGGTAGCTCATCATCGGTTCCAGCGTCTGCCCGTCCTTTGAATCCGGCTGACCGCTGATACCCAGCATGCGCGGCTGACTGGGACCGTAGATATCTGCATCCAGCACACCCACCGAGGCGCCCTCGGCGGACAGGGCCAGCGCCAGGTTGGTCGCGGTGGTGGACTTGCCAACGCCGCCCTTGCCGGAGGCGATGGCGATAATATTCTTGATGCTGCTGAGGGTCTTTACGCCCTTCTGCACCGTATGGGCCTGGATCGCGGTATTGACGTTGATGCGCGCCTGGGACACGCCGTCCAGTGACTCGACCATCGCTTTCAGCTTTTCGGCCAGGTCGTTCTTGTAACCATCTGCGGGGAAGCCGAGAACCACATCGACAACCACCTGGTCACCCTCGATCATGATGTTGCGAACTGTTTTTGCCGACACCAGATCCGCTTCCAGATAGGGGTCGATATATTCCTTGAGTTTGTTCTCGACTTGCTGCTGGGTAACTTCAGCCATTACATTGTTCCTCTGGATCTCGAATTAACCGGCCTTCAGGCCTTGAAATTCCTGAAAATTTGAACTCGCGATTGTACACGGTTCGGAAGACCGGGTCTTCATCCCGGTTTGTGCGGTTTAGACCGGTTCTGTGGCAGCGGGAGCCGGGGGAGATCGCCCGGAACCCGCAACATCTGGCATAATGCCCCGCCATCTCTCCAATAAGTCAGGAATAACATGTCTACCGCGCCACGCAAGATTCTGGTCACCAGCGCCCTGCCCTATGCCAATGGCTCCATCCACCTCGGCCACCTGGTGGAATACATCCAGACCGACATCTGGGTGCGTTTCCAGAAAATGTGCGGCCACGACTGCTACTACGTGTGTGCCGACGACGCCCACGGCACACCGATCATGCTGCGCGCCCAGCAGGAAGACATCACGCCGGAAGCGCTGATCGAGAAGATGAACGCGGCGCACCAGGCTGACTTTTCCGCCTTTCACGTGGCCTTCGATAACTACTACAGCACCCATTCGCCGGAGAACCGCGCATTCGCGGAGCAGATCTACCTGCGCCTGCGCGACGCCGGACACATCGACAGGCGTACCATCAGCCAGTACTACGACCCGGAAAAGGCCATGTTCCTGCCGGACCGCTTTATCAAGGGCACCTGCCCGAAGTGCGGCGCGGAAGACCAGTACGGGGACAACTGCGAAGTGTGCGGGGCGACCTACGATGCCAGTGAACTGAAAAACCCGCGCTCGGTGATCAGCGGTGCGACACCGGTGGAAAAGGAATCCGAGCATTACTTTTTCAAACTCTCGGACTTCAGCGAAATGCTGGCCGACTACCTGCAAACCTCTACCCAGCCGGAAGTCGCCAACAAGATGAAGGAGTGGCTGGACGCCGGGTTGCAGGACTGGGATATCTCGCGCGACGCGCCCTACTTCGGTTTCAAGATCCCGGACACGGAAGACAAGTTCTTCTACGTGTGGCTGGACGCGCCCATGGGTTACATGGCCAGCTTCAAAAACCTGTGCGACAAACAGGGCATGAACTTTGACGACTGGTGGGGCAAGGATTCGGACGCCGAGCTGTATCACTTTATTGGCAAGGACATACTGCGTTTCCACACGCTGTTCTGGCCCGCCGTACTGGATGGCTCCGGCTACCGCAAGCCCACCCGCGTGTTCGCGCACGGTTTCCTTACCGTCAACGGGCAGAAAATGTCC
>JALWRY010000255.1 GCA_027080445.1 Thiohalobacter sp.
TATGACAATGCACTGGTACTCATGCAAAGCGGCGACTACCCGGCGGCCATCCCGGTACTGGAAGCCTTTATCGACAAACACCCGGAACTGGCCGGCCCGCAACTGAACCTTGGCATTGCCTATCACCAGACCGGACAGGACGACGCGGCTGTCGAAACCCTGAATCATGCACTGCAACTCAACCCCTCAAACCCGGCCACCTGGCACCAGCTGGCGATCATCTACCGCACCCGCGGCGACTTCGGCGCCGCGCTGGATGCCTACCGCAAAGCCCTGGAACTTGATCCGGATTATGCACTGGCCCACCGCAATATCGGCATTCTCTATGACCTGTACCTGCAAAAACCGGGACAGGCACTGCAGCACTACCGGAAATACCTCGCCCTGGAAGGCGGGGAGGACAAAACCGTCAGCCGCTGGATCACCGATCTCGAACGGCGCAGCGGCAACGCACAGGCGAAGGTGGCCCGATGAAAATTCGTAAACTGTCCCCGATTTGTTTCCTGCTTTTACCCTTGTTGGTCCAGGCGGAAGAGAAGCTCGACCTCGATGGCATGTCCATTATCGGCAACCGCGAGCTGCCCAAGGCGCTGTTTATTGTGCCCTGGAAAGACCCGGAGGCCGCACTGGCGCCGGACCGCCCGGTCAACAGCCTGATCAATGACAGCCTGCGGCCGGTCGATCCCGAGGTTTTCCGGCGTAAATTGCAATATTTTGACGTAGTTCACAAAACCGACTCAAGCAACACGCTTGAATCCCCGTAACACACAGGGACAACCCCAAGGAGCTCATCATGGATATCTACTCAACGCTCGTCCAGTTCTTCCAGGCCGGCGGCCTGTTCATGTACCCCATTGTGGTAGTGCTGGCGCTGGGCGTCGCCATTGCCGCAGAACGTTATATCTACCTGACTGCCGCGCGCGCTACCAACCAGCGCGTGTGGAAACAGGTCATGCCACTGATCATGGACGGCAACTACAGCCAGGCGGTCGCTGTCACTGAAAAGTCCAAGGCGGCGCTGAGCCGTATCCTGCGCTACGGGCTGGATCGCACCGGCAGCCATGTCCGCCGCGACGATGTCGAGGTGGCCATGGAGGAAGGCCTGATGGAAACGGTGCCGCGACTGGAAAAACGCACCCACTACCTGGCCACCTTTGCCAACATCGCTACCCTGCTGGGCCTGCTCGGCACCATCATGGGCCTGATCCAGGCCTTTACCGCCGTCGCCAACGCCAACCCGGCGGAAAAAGCGGACATGCTGTCCGCCAGTATCTCGGTGGCGATGAACACCACGGCGTTCGGCCTGATGGCGGCTATCCCGCTATTGCTCATCTATACGGTATTGCAAACCAAGACCACCGAACTGGTCGACAGCCTGGAAATGGCTTCGGTGAAATTTCTCAATATCCTCACCGAACAGCGTAAAGGGGCATCAGCCGGATGAAACGTCGCTGGCGAAAAAAACCGGCCGGCGAACCGGCCGAGGTCAACATCACGGCCTTTATGAACCTGATGGTCATACTGGTGCCGTTCCTGCTGATCACGGCGGTATTTTCCCGAATCACCATCCTTGAGCTGAACCTGCCGACCGAGGGCGCACCTTCAAAAGCCGCGGCGAAGGATGACAAGGAAAAGCTCCAGCTGGAAGTCATCGTGCGCCGCAATGTGATTGAAATCGGCGACCGCAAACGCGGCCTGCTGAAACTCATCCCCGTTGCACCCGACGGCAGTCACCTGCAGCAGGTTTCCGACATGCTGCAACAGATCAAGGCGCGCGTTCCCGACAAACAGGACATCACCCTGCTGCTGGAAACCGACATATCTTATGAACGACTGGTCGAAATGATGGATACGCTGCGTGTTGCCCGTGTCGAGCGGGATGGTGAAGTTGTCATGGCCGAACTGTTTCCGACCATCTCCATCGGCGACGCTCCGGCAGGCAAGTTGCGTACAGCAAAAAGGATTCGCAAATGAAAATGTCACGCCGCGCCAAGCGCATGGAACGCCACCACAAGCGTAGCAAGGCTACGCCGGGCTTCAACCTGGTCTCGCTGATGGACATCTTTACCATCCTGGTGTTCTTCCTGCTGGTAAACACGGGTGAAGGCGAGGTACTGCCCAGTACCAAAGATGTGCCTCTACCCGAGTCGATTTCGGAACTGAAACCGCGCGTCAACATCGTCGTCATGGTGACCGGCAGCGATATCCTGGTGCAGGGTAACCGTGTCGCCCACCTCAGCGACATCCCGGATAACGGCAAACTGACGATCGTCGCACTCAGGGATGCCCTGGAAGTGCAGAACCAGCGGCGACTGATCAAAATGTCCGGACGCAAGGCGCCGCCGCCCGAGGTGACGATCATGGGTAACAAGGCCATCCCCTACAAACTGTTGAAAAAAGTGATGGCCACCTGCACCGAAGCGGGCTTCGGCAAGATATCCCTCGCCGTGCTGCAAAAACCGGCCCAGGAAAGCTAGGAGAACGATATGGTCTATTCGCATTCGCTCTCACTCCCCTGGTCCATCTCGGCGGAAGACGAACGGCGTTTCCGCAAGATACTGACGATCACCCTGGCATTGACGGTTGCGCTGGCGATCGCCATCCCCTACCTGCCGATATTCAAAAAACCCACCGAGGAAGACATTCAGCTACCGCCGCGGGTCGCCAAACTGGTGTTTGAAAAACACGTAGCCCCGAAACCGAAGCCCAAACCCCGGGTGGTGAAAAAGAAACCCGAACCGGTCAAGAAAAAGACCAAACAGGTAAAGAAAAAACCGCCCACCAAAGTGGCCAAAAAGGTCAAACCGAAAAAGCCCAAAGTGGAAGCACTCGAACAGGCACGCAAAAAAGCTTCCAGCGCGGGCCTGCTGGCCTTGCAGGATTCGTTGGCCGACCTGCGCAACCAGTCCTTGGACGAACTGCGCGGCGCAAGACGCCTGAGCAACAGCGCCAGCAAGGCGAGAAAGACCGAACGTTCGCTGATTACCTCGAAAGTCGGCGGCGGCAGCCATGGCATCAACACCTCACGGCTCAGCCGCGATACCGGTTCCACGAAACTGGCAGCGCGTACCGCGACGCAGGTCAAGAGTACGATTGTCAAAACTTCGCTGAACAGCCGGAAGCATCGCAGCAACCACGGTGCATCGCGCAGCTATGAAGATATCCAGATCATCTTCGACCGCAACAAGGGTGCGATCTACAGCCTGTATAACCGCGCGCTGCGCAAAAACCCCGACCTGCAGGGAAAAATGGTTATCCGCCTGACGATCACGGCCTCCGGCAAGATTACCCATATCGCACTGGTCTCCAGTGAACTCGGTGACCCTGTGCTGGAAAAGAAACTGCTGCGACGTATCAAGATGTTTAATTTCGGCGCCAAACAGGTCGAGGACGTGACGGTCACCTATCCCATCGACTTCCTGCCCGCCTGACCGCCGGGTTACCCGCTCGTCGTGGTGACCTGGCCGGCACCGGCAAGATACGCCAGCACGATACCGGAAAAAACGGCAGCGCCGAACCAGTGGTTGTTGAGAAACGCCCTGAAACAGGCTTCAGGCTCACGCTCACGAATCAGGTACTGCTGGTACAGGGCCAGCCCGGCGGCGAGGGCGAGACCAAAATAGAAATATCCCCCCAGCGAGGCCGCCTGCCCGGCCAGCGCCAGCGCGCCAAGCGCAAGTAATTGCAGCACCCCGATCACCACCCGGTCCGCATCGCCGAACAGGATAGCGGTGGATTTCACGCCAATTTTGACATCATCTTCCCGGTCGACCATGCCGTACATGGTGTCGTAGGCCGTCGTCCACAATACCGTGGCGACGAACAACAACCAGGCTACCCGTGGCACTTCGCCGGTCTGCGCGGCAAACGCCATCGGCACCGCCCAGCCAAAAGCCGCCCCCAGTACAACCTGCGGCAGGTGGGTATAACGCTTCATGAAAGGATAGATCGCAGCCAGCACAACACCGCCAAATGACAGATATATCGTCAGCCGGTTCATCAACAGGACCAGTGCAAACGCCACTGCGCATAACACGCCGAACAGGGTCAGCGCCTCGCGCGCTGTCACCTTGCCGCTGGCGATCGGCCGCTTGCAGGTGCGCGCCACGTGCGGGTCAATCTTGCGGTCGGCATAGTCGTTGATCACGCAGCCAGCAGAGCGCATCAACACCACGCCCGCGACAAATACACCAAGCACCAGCAAATCCGGCTTGCCTTCACCGGCTATCCACAGTGCCCATAGCGTCGGCCACAGCAGTAGATAGATCCCAATCGGCTTGTCGAGCCGCATGAGGCGGGCGTACTGCGTCAAGCGTTCCCTGATTTTGCCGGTATCCACCTGTCCCCCCGTCCTGGCCTAGGTCACCCGCAGGTTTTCTATCGCGGGCAGAAAAATCTCACTGACCAGTAACGGTTTCCCCCCCACCCGGAACACCGAACGCCGTCCCCAGATCTCCGGGGGCTTGCGGGACAGGTCCCGAACGGCATCCTCAAACAAGGCGCTGCCGCGCGCAATCCGCGCCAGTTGAACCGGGCTTCGCTGCATGCCCGGATCCGCGAACAGGTAGGCGCCCAGCGGCCGGTTTCCCAGGCAGGCCAGTTGCCGTTGCGCGCCGGTCAGCGTGGTCGCGGGCACGACGGTGCGGGCAAAGACCCAGGGTTTGCCGTGGCACAGTAATTGTACCTGGCGCACCCAGGCCATCGACGTAACCGACATGTCCAGCACCCGTACCTCATCGAGTTGCGGCCGGCGCCAGCCTTCGTCCACCACCCGCACCGAAAAACCACCCCGGCAACACCGCTTCAGGCGGTCGGTCAGTGAACCTTCATCGAGCAACCAGCTACGCAGCGCGTTCGGTATACCCGAACGCAACCAGCGCCGGTGCGTACGCCAGCGAGGCGTAACGCGGGAGGCTGTGCTGCGTGACACGCTGCGCATCGTCATTATCCCTGTAAAAGGGCGATTATTGCATACTTGACCGTGCAGCGACGCTGTCCTGCGGCAATGTCGCAAGCTGCGATACAGCGCACATAAGCAGTCCGGGCCGGTGTGACCCATATCGCGGAATCTCTCCCGCGCCTGACGCAGACTGTGAACCTGACATCAGAAGGCAGGGAATCATCATGCAGTATCACGCCGCCAACCACCCATTCCCGCACTGGCTCCGGCCTGCCGGCTCGCGCCTCAAGCGCGCCCTGGACCGCAACCCGGCACTGCGTCTCATCACGCTTGGCCTGCTCAATGGCGCCGCCGGCCTGTTGTTATTGTCACCGGCCATTATCCTGGCCAGCGCCTCACTGGCGGCGCTGTGGTTGTACGGGCACATCCAGGGACCACTCGACTGGTTTTTTACCGAGGTGCTTTGCGCCCTGGCGCTGGTCGCCGGCTGGATTGGCCTGCAACAGCTGAGGGCCCGCCCGCCGCGCCCCGACGGTGTTCTCATCGATGCGCAGGACGCCCCGGACCTGTTCGGCATGCTGGAACGACGCGCCGCGCATTTTCGTCTCCGCCCGCCGGACAAGGTGATACTCACGGACGATGCTACCCTCACCGTCCAGCGGATACCGCGCTACGCCGTTCCCCTTGCACACACACATATCCTGACCCTGGGCGCCCCACTGCTGTTCTTCCTGTCGCGTGACTTGTTCCGGCTGGCGCTGGCCGGCGCCATTGCCGCTCACGCCCGTAAACAACGCGGCCTGCAAGGCTGGATACTCCGCCGTTGCGAAGACTGGCCACAAATCATCGGCGCACTGCAGGCCCGACCTGGCCTGACGGCACGTCTGCTTGTTCCCGCCCTGCAAGGTGTGGATGCCCTGAACACCCTGCTCAGCCGCGAACTTCACGAGGACATTCAACAGGACGCCAACCGCTGGGTCAGTGAACAGACCGATGAACAGCAGGCGGAACAGTTACTGGCCAGCCAGGTGCTTACCGACCTGTACCTGCGCAACCAGTACTGGCCGATGATCATGAAAGCCGCCGACCGCTGCCCGACGCCGGTGGTCAAGCCTTTCAACCATTTTGAACTGTTGCTCGGCAAGACATTGAATCGTGATACGGCGAATCGCTGGCTGTTGCAGGCGCAAACCTGTCGCAGCGACAACCGTGTACTGCGTGACCTGCTGGCCGGGCTGGGACTGGAGCGTCTGCGCTGGGCCGGACTGCCGGAACAACCGGCCAGTACCCGACTGCTGTCACCCTCGATCCTCAAGGCGCTGGACCGTGACTGGCAAACACGCATCCAGCCGCAATGGGATGAACACCACGCACGTTTCCAGCACGACCTGAAGCGCTTCAAGCAACTGCAGCAACAGCACTCCGAACAGCCACTGCAGAATGAGCCCGCCATGCGCTATATCCAGTTGGCGAAGCAATTGCTCGACACCGATGACATGGCAAAAATCTGTCAGTCGGTGTGTGAAAGCAACCATAACGATGCGGCGTTGAATTTTGCCTGCGGCCGTCAACTGGTCGAAGCCGGTCATTCACAGGCCGGCTGTGAAGCCCTGCGTCGCGCCGCGGAACTGGATGCTGCGCTGGCGCACCGGGCGCAGGCCATCATCAATGAACAGGACCGCGCCTGGCTCAGGGAAGATACCGACCCGCACAGGGTACAGGCCTGACGGCGGCCCCGCGCATCAGGCCTGCGCATAACGCGTGGCATGCCCCAGCCAGCGCCGAATAATCGGCGCGACACGATCGGGCGCATGTTGCAGCAACCAGCCCGCCGCCTGCTCCACCTGTGGCACCAGCGCCTGATCACGCAGCAGGTCAGCGATACGAAACTGCATCAACCCGGTCTGGCGCGTACCCAGCACCTCGCCGGGTCCGCGCAGTTCCAGGTCACGGCGTGCGATCTCGAACCCGTCGTTGGTCTCGCGCAGTACCGCCAGCCGCTCGCGCGCCATCTGCGACAGGGGACTCCGGTACATCAACACACAACTGCTTTGCTGACTGCCGCGCCCGACGCGACCCCGCAACTGGTGTAACTGCGCCAGCCCCAGCCGTTCCGCGTTTTCGATGATCATCAATGAGGCATTGGGGACATCGACCCCCACCTCGATCACCGTAGTCGCCACCAGCAGGTCGAGTTCACCACGCTTGAAGGCTTCCATGCGCTGCATTTTTTCCGTGTCTTTCAGGCGGCCGTGCACCAGTCCCACCTTCAGTTCCGGCAGGGCTTCGGCCAGTTGCGCAGCCGTATCTTCCGCCGCCTGGCATTGCAAGGATTCGGATTCCTCGATCAGTGTGCACACCCAGTAGGCCTGGCGGCCTTCACGGCAGGCCTGGCGCGCACGCTGTACCACCTCGGCACGCCGGCTTTCCGCCAGCGCCACGGTCTGTACGGGCGTGCGCCCGGGCGGCAGTTCATCGATCACCGAGCTGTCGAGATCCGCATACAGGGCCATGGCCAGTGTGCGGGGAATCGGTGTGGCGGTCATAATCAACTGGTGCGGCACCCGGCGGCGCTCGCGCCCCTTGTCGCGCAGGGCGAGCCGCTGGTGTACACCAAAGCGGTGCTGCTCGTCGATAATCACCAGACCCAGCCGGTCAAAGGCCACGTCTTCCTGGAACAGCGCATGCGTACCGATCAGCAACTGCACGTCCCCCGACTGCATGGCCTCCAGTAATTCGCGCCTGGCCTTGCCCTTGACGCGCCCCGACAACCAGCCGACACGAATGCCCAGCGCATCAAACCAGCGTTGGAAACAGGCGAAGTGCTGTTCGGCCAGCAGTTCGGTCGGCGCCATCACGGCTACCTGGCGGTGACTGGCCAGCGCACGCACCGCGGCTGCGGCCGCGACCACGGTCTTGCCGGAACCCACATCGCCCTGCACCAGGCGCATCATCGGGTGCGGCTGTGCAAGATCGTGCAGGATCTCATCGACCACGCGGCGCTGCGCCACCGTCAGGGTAAAGGGCAACTGCCGGTAGAACCGTTGCAACAGGTCATCGCCCTCTTCCAGGGGTGGCGCCTGCAAGCGCGTGGCGCGCTGGCGTACAGCGCGCAAGCTGAGGTGGTGGGCGAGCATTTCCTCAAACGCCAGCCGTTGCTGACCGGGGTGGGTGCCAGCCTCCAGGGCGGCAAGGTCGGCACCGGGCGGGGGGCGGTGGAGGTAACGCAAGGCAGCCTGCAAATCCGCAAGCCCTGTCGGTGTGCGTAGCGGTTCAGGCAACCACTCCGGCAGGTTGGTTTCGTCGAGCAATGCCAACGCCTGCTCACTGAGTTTACGCAAGGTGAGCTGGTGAATCCCTTCCCCGGTCGGGTAGACCGGGGTCAGCCGGTCCTCGGTCGGCGGATTGTCCTGTTCGCCAATGCGCTGGTACTCGGGATGCACCATTTCCAGTGAAGCCGGCCCGCGCCGCACTTCACCGTACAGGCGCAGCTGCACACCGCGCTCGAAACCGGCCTGTTGCGCCTTGCTGAAATGAAAAAACCGCAACATCAACGAACCGGTACCGTCACTGACCCGCACCAGCAAACTGCGACGCCGACCGAACTTGACCTCGGCAAGATCCACGCTCACCTCGACCACGGCATGATCGCCGGGGCGAAGGCTTCCCAACGCCACTACCCGGGTGCGATCCTCGTAGCGGCGCGGCAAATGAAACAGCACATCCTGCACCGTTTCGATGCCAAAGGCCGCCAGCTTTTCAGCCGACTTCGGGCCTACGCCACGCAAGGTGGCGACGGGGGTTTCATCAAGCATAGCGTCCTGCCCTGCTCGCCAATCAGTGATTCAGTACCAGAACCGCATCCATCTCTACCGCCGCATCTTTGGGCAAGGCCGCCACACCAACCGCTGCACGCGCCGGGTAGGGTTCCAGGAAGTAATCGGCCATGACCTGGTTCACCAGCGGAAAGTGGCCGAGGTCGGTGAGGTAAATATTCAGCTTGGCGATATCCGCCAGGCTGCCACCTGCCGCCTCCGCCACCGCGGACAGGTTATCGAATACACGACGGATCTGCGCTTCCATATTGCCCGCCACCATCTCCATGCTATCCGGCACCAGCGGGATCTGCCCGGACAGGTACACCGTGTCGCCACATTGCACGGCCTGCGAGTAGGTTCCAATGGCCTGTGGCGCCCTGTCGGTATGAATGACCTTGCGTTGCATACTGTCTCCTCAGTGTTTGGTGCGGCTGATACGCATGACCGCCGGCAACTTGCGGATGCAACGCATCACGTGCGCCAGGTGCTGCCGGTCACGCACTGTCAGCGTAAAATTCAGCGCCGTGTCGAGACCGTCGCGTTCCTCGATCGACACATTCTCGATGTTTGATTCAAGTTCGGAAATTTCCGCCGCGATGGTGGCCAGCACACCTTTCTGGTTGGTCACGTCGACGCGCACCTCGGCGGAAAACTCGCCTTCGATATCCGGCTGCCACTGCACATCGATCCACTTGTCGGGGCGGCTGCGGTAATCGCCAAGGTTATTACAGCTTGCACTATGGATCACCAGGCCACGGCCGGTACTGATAAACCCGACAATATTATCGCCGGGAATCGGTCGGCAACAGCGTGCAAAATGCACCACCATTCCTTCCGTACCGCGAATCGCCAGCGGCTGACTGTGTACATCATCCTGGGCCGGTGCCTCGGCGCCTTCTTCGGCCGGCACCAGACGGCGCGCAACCAGCATCGCCGCGCGATTCCCCAGACCGATATCGGCAAACAGAGCCTCACAGGAATCGAAACCGGACTCCTCGATAGTGTTCTGCAGGTCCGCTTCCGGAATATCCTTCAAGGCACTGCCTATTCCCTGCAAGGCCTTGTCGAGCATACGCTGTCCCAGTTCGGCGGCTTCGTCGTTCTGCAGGTTTTTCAGGTAATGACGGATATTGGAACGCGCCTTGGCCGTGGCGACAAAATTCAGCCAGGCCGGGTTGGGGTGCGCGCCGGCGGCGGTAATCACCTCGACGGTCTGACCATTCAGCAAAGGCGTGCGCAAGGGCGCCAGGCGACGATCAATTTTGGCGGCAATACAGGTGTCGCCCACGTCGGTATGCACCGCATAGGCAAAATCCACCGCCGTGGCGCCACGGGTCAGGTTGAGGATATCGCCGGCGGGCGTGAACACGTAGACTTCATCGGGGAACAGATCGATCTTGACGTTTTCCAGGAACTCCAGCGAGTTGCCGGCATTGCGTTGCATCTCCAGCAGTTCGCGCAACCACTCACGGGCGCGCGCCTGCGCATTGTTGGCGCCATTGGCCTTGTCATTACTCTTGTACAACCAGTGCGCCGCAATACCGGACTCCGCCACTCGCTCCATGTCTTCCGTACGAATCTGCACTTCGACCGGTACACCATAAGGCCCGAACAACACCGTGTGCAGGGACTGGTAACCATTGGCCTTGGGGATTGCGATGTAATCCTTGAACTTGCCCGGCACGGGCTTGTAGAGATTGTGCATCTTGCCCAGTACGCGGTAACAGGTGTCCACGCTGTCGACGATAATCCGGAAGGCGTAGACGTCGAAGACTTCGTTGAAGGAACCCGCGTGGTCGCGGATTTTTTTATACAGGCTGTAGATATGTTTTTCACGGCTCAGTAAACGGCACTGGAGTTGTTCTTCATCGAGCCGTTGCTGGATCGCGGATTCGATCTTGTTGAGTATTTCCTTGCGGTTGCCGCGCGCCTTTTTGATCACGTCGGACAGCACCCGGTAACGCATCGGGTAGAGCGCCGCCATACCCAGTTCTTCCAGTTCCAGGCGAATCTGGTTCATACCCAGCCGGTTGGCGATGGGGGCGTAAATATCCAGGGTTTCGCGGGCAATGCGCCGGCGCTTGTCGGCGCGCATCACACCCAGGGTACGCATGTTATGCAGGCGGTCGGCCAGCTTGACCAGGATGACGCGGATATCGCGCACCATCGCCAGCATCATCTTGCGGAAATTTTCCGCCTGCGCCTCGGCCTGGCTTTCAAACTTGATCTGGGTGAGCTTGCTGACGCCATCGACCAGCTCGGCCACTTCCTCGCCAAATTCCGTTTCAATGGTGTCCTTGGCGATGTCCGTATCTTCGATCACATCGTGCAGGATCGCCGCGATAATACTCTGGTGATCCATGTGCATCCCGGCGAGGATGCGCGCCACCGCCACCGGGTGGTAGATATACGGTTCGCCGGTTTTGCGGTGCTGACCCTCGTGCGCCTCGGCGCCGAACAGGTAGGCGCGGTACACCTCGCTGACCTGCGACTTGTCGAGATAGGCCTCGAGTAATTTGCACAGGTCGCTGATCAGGAAGCGTTGTACATCGGGCACCGATTTTGTCAACGGAGTCGCCATAAATACCGGGTCAGTATATCCAGGGGTGGAAAGCTGCATCCGGATCATAGGCGAAATACCCCTCGCCTGCACGATGCCGGACACAAAAAAGCCGCAGCGGGAAACCCGCTGCGGCTTTTTCCTTGTACGGACTTTACGTTACAGCGTATCAGCTGGCCGGCGTATCCGTCGGTTTGGCGCTGGCGGTCGTCTCGGCCTGCTCGTCCACGGCGCTCAGGGCTTCGCCGGCTTCCACTTCAGCGGCCTCGATATCCTCCGGCTTTTCATCAAGAATGGCCGGTGTCACGTAGTCCTCGGCAATCTCGCGCAGTGCGACGACGGTCGGCTTGTCATTTTCCCATTCCACGAACGGCTCGGCGCCCTTGGCCAGCTGACGCGCGCGCTTGGTCGCCACCAGCACTAACTGAAAACGGTTATCAACCTTGTCGAGACAATCTTCTACGGTAACTCGTGCCATGCTCTTTTCGCCAGATGATCGGTGATAGGACGCGCAAGTGTACGCGAATCAGTCGCTTGATTCCAGCAGACCGGCCAGCGCCGCGGCGTGGCGCCGGCGTTGGGGTTCCAGCCTCAGGCGATGACTGACAAACACCGTCCGCAAGTCGTCCACTGCCACCTCGAATTCATCATTGAATATAAGGTAATGATACTCATCGTAGTGCGACATTTCGCTGATCGCATCGCGCATGCGCCGTTCGATAATGGCTTCGCTATCCTGGCCCCGCGCTGTCAGCCGTTCACGCAGTGCCGCCGCGCTGGGCGGCAGGATAAACACCTTGACCGCCTCGGGCGCCGCGCTCGCCACCTGGCGCGCGCCCTGCCAGTCGATTTCCAGGATCACGTCACGGCCCGCTTGCAGCTCGGCCTCCACCGTGGCACGGCGAGTACCGTAGTAGTTATCGAAGACCTGCGCGTATTCCAGAAACTCGCCGGCCTCGACCAGGCGCTCGAACTCCGCCTTGTCGGTAAAGTGGTAGTCCACCCCGTCCTGCTCACCCGGGCGCGGCGCGCGCGTGGTGTTGGAGACCGACACCACCACGTCGGGCAGGCGTTCCAGCAAGGCCTTGACCATGCTGGTTTTACCCGCGCCGGAGGGGGCGGAAATAATATAAAGCGTACCTTGTGACATACCTGCATTTACCCTGTTTTATTCTGCGTTCTGCACCTGCTCGCGCATCTGCTCGATCAGCACTTTCAGCTCGACAGCCACCGCAGTAGTCTCGTTGTCCGCTGATTTCGAGCCCAGCGTATTCGCCTCGCGATTGAATTCCTGCATGAGGAAGTCCAGCCGTCGGCCGACCGGTTCATCGCGGTCCAGCACGCGGCGGGTTTCAGCGACGTGGCCGTCGAGCCGGTCCAGTTCCTCGTCGACATCCATCTTCTGCGCCAGCATGACCAGTTCCTGCTCGATGCGGTCGCTGTCCACTTTCACCTGCAATTCTTCCAGCCGCGTCAGCAGTTTTTCCCGCAACCGGTCACGTACCTCCGGCAGGCGTTGGCGCGCCTTGACCACCTGTTCATCGATACCGTCGAGGCGTGTCAGCAGCAACTGACGAATCTGCTCACCCTCGCGTTCGCGGGTCTCGATCAGCTGGTCGAGCGCCTCGTCGAGCAGTTGCAGGGCTTTTTCCTGCACCGGCTTGTGATCCGGCTCGGCTTCCTGCACCACACCGGGCCAGCGCAATAACTCCATGACACCCGGCGCACTGGCTTCCGAGGAGCGGATTTCCACCTCGCGGCAGGCCTCCAGAATCGCGGCCAGCCGCTCCTGGTCGATCTCGATACTGGCGGCTGCCTGGCTCGACAGGTGCAGCCGTAACACACATTCCAGCTTGCCGCGCCCCAGCCGCGCCGTCACGCGTTCGCGCACTTTCGGCTCCAGCGCACGCAATTCATCAGGCAAACGCACGAAAGTTTCAAGATAGCGGTGGTTCACCGAGCGAAGTTCCCAGGCCAGTTCAGCGCCCCCGACCTCGCCATCTACCCTGGCAAACGCGGTCATACTGCGTATCATCTCAAGTCACTCCCCTTGGCTGCCGCTATACTTGATTCGCAACAAGCTGTTTTTGTGGACAATTCCACACAAATACCTAACCTGCACCGCGCACAGTCTAGAGGATCATGCGTAAAAAGCTAGACAGCCTGAAACCCGGCACCTGTCTCGACGGCTACACGCTGGAAAAACCGCTCGGTGGCGGCGGCTTCAGCGTGGTCTACCGCGCGCGCAATAACCGCGATAACACGCGCGTGGTCATCAAGGAGTATATCCCCAACAAGCTGGCCTGCCGTGGCCGCGATGGCCAGGTGCAGGCGCGCAACGAGAGTACCGAGGCGCGCTTCGTGCGCGGGCGCAAACTGTTTTTCCTGGAAGCCAGTACCCTGGCGACCCTCAAGCACGCCAATATCGTCAACGTGATCAGTTTTTTCCAGGCCAATGGTACCGTCTATATGGTGATGGAATACCAGTCCGGTGAAAACCTGCAACACTATTTGCAGTCGCGCCGCGGCAAGGGCCTCAGCGAGCGCTTCCTGCGCACCGTCTTCCCGCCGCTGCTCGACGGACTGGAACTGATCCACAACAACGACCTGCTGCACCTCGATATCAAGCCAGGCAATATCCATATCTGTCGCGGTGGCCGGCCCCTGCTGCTGGATTTTGGCGCCGTGCACGGTTTCCCGCAGAGCCGGCAGGAACAACCTGGGCAGGTCATCAGCCCGGGCTTCTCGCCAACGGAACAGTACGAAAGCCGCGGCTATGTCGGTCCCTGGACCGACCTGTACGCGCTGGGCGCAACCATGCGCGCCTGTATCGAGGGCCACGCGCCCGTGGACGCCAAACGCCGCCGTGAACGCGACACGCTGAAACCGGCACAGTTCGCGTTTCGCGGTCGTTATGCGGATAATCTGTTACGTGCGATTGACTGGGCGATGGAAATGGATCCGATGCTGCGTCCACAAAGTGTCGCCGCCTTCCGTGCGGCGTTGACGGCCGACACCACGCCGGAACCGCAGCCTGCACGCTCCGCCATCGAGCGACTGGCCAATGCGCTGCTGGGCAGGTCGTCGTCATGAAAATGCTGACCAGCTTCACCAACCGCCTGGGCAACCGTAGCAGTAACCAGGACCGCTGCCTGATCGAAACCATGCCCGACCATGTACTGCTGGTGGTCGCGGACGGCATGGGCGGTCACGATCGCGGTGATCTTGCCGCGCAGACCACCATCGACAGCCTGGCGCGTAACTTCAGACGCCAACGCCTGCCGATTGACGACCCGCCGGAATTTCTCAGGCAGGCGCTGCAAACCGCGCACCTCGACGTGGTCGACGCCGGTCGCAGCCACAACCCGCCCATCACGCCACGCACCACCTGTGTCGCCTGCCTGGTACAGAATGACACGGCCTACTGGGCGCATGTCGGCGACAGCCGCTTTTACCTGCTGCGCGACGGCGCGCTGCGGCGGCGCACACGTGACCACACACCTGTCGAGGAACTGCTGCAAAGCGGCCTGCTGAGCGAGGAAGAACTGCGCAACCACCCGCTTCGCAACAGTGTCAGCCGCTGCCTTGGCGGTTCACCGCGCTTCCCGGACATCAGCTTTGACCAGGCAACCCTGTGTCCTGGCGATACCCTGTTGCTGTGCTCGGACGGCCTCTGGTCCGCCGTCAGCGAAACCCAGCTGGTCGGCATGACCGGCTATGGCGACCTGGAACAAAGCCTCACCCGTCTCGCCGACGAGGCTGAAACCGCCAGCTACCCGAACAGCGACAACATTAGCGGCGTGGCCATGCGCTGGCTGGAAGCCAGAACCGCGCAACCCACGGCGGAACCGACCGACAGCAAGGCAGACCGCAACACCCCGAAAGCGGAAAAGCCGGGGGAAAAGGATCAACTCGAAGAGGCTATCGAGAACATCCACCGCGCCATGCTGGAATACGCCTCGGAAATGAAGAAATAGCCACGCCTCACCCAAAGTCCTCGCGCTCGGCTATAATGCCGCCAGTTTTTATCCCGAGGATCTTCCATGCGCCCCAGCAAACGCCGGCCGGACGAGATGCGTCCGGTATCTATCCGCCGTAACTACACCATGCACGCCGAAGGCTCGGTACTGATCGCGTTCGGCAACACCAAAGTCCTGTGCAACGCCAGCGTCGAGGATCGTGTACCCGGTTTCCTGCGCGGCAAGGGGCAGGGCTGGGTCACCGCAGAGTACGGCATGCTGCCGCGCTCGACCACGCAACGCATGGGGCGTGAAGCCACACGCGGCAAGCAGGGCGGCCGCACCATGGAAATCCAGCGTCTCATCGGCCGTTCGCTGCGCGCCGTGATGGATATGGCAAAACTGGGTGAACGCACCATCACCATCGACTGCGATGTCATCCAGGCCGATGGCGGTACCCGCACGGCGAGCATCACCGGAGGATTTGTTGCGCTGGCGGATGCCGTCAACAAACTGGTCGCTGACGGCACGCTGGAAGAAAGCCCGCTATGCGGTTCGGTGGCCTCGGTGTCCGTGGGTATCTATAAAGGTACCCCGGTACTCGACCTCGATTACCCGGAAGACTCCAACGCGGAAACCGACATGAACGTGGTCATGACCGATGCCGGGGCATTTATCGAAGTGCAGGGTACCGCCGAAGGGCATCCTTTCACGGAAGACGAAATGAACCGGATGCTGGCCCTGGCGAAGAAAGGGATTGGTGAGCTGTGTCATGTACAACACACAGCACTCGCAAATTAAACACCGTTACCATGAGCAAAAAAATCGTTCTCGCCAGCAGCAATACCGGCAAGGTGCGGGAGTTCAATGAACTGCTCGCGGACAGTGGTATCGAGGTCGTGCCGCAGACGGTATACGGCGTGCCGGATATCGAGGAAACCGGCCTGACCTTTGTGGAAAACGCTATCCTCAAGGCGCGTAATGCCGCACAGCACACCGGACTGCCGGCCATCGCCGACGACTCCGGGCTGGAAGTCGATGCGCTGGACGGCGCACCCGGCATCTACTCGGCGCGCTATGCCGGGGAAGGCGCCAGCGATGAAGACAACCTGTTAAAACTGCTCGACGCCCTGAAAGACACTGCGGATGCCGAACGCGGCGCGCGTTTCCAGTGCCTGATGGTGTACATGCGCCATGGCGCCGACCCGACGCCATACATCGTGCAGGGCAGCTGGGAAGGGACCATCCTGCGCGCACCGCGCGGGGACAACGGCTTTGGCTACGACCCGGTGTTTTATGTGCCGGAACAGGATTGCAGTTCGGCGCAACTGGCGCCCGAGGTGAAAAACCGGCTCAGCCACCGGGGCCAGGCACTGGGCCGCCTGATTGCACTGCTGCGCAATGCCTGAACCAGCCTGCAAGGCCTGCTGAGCCGCGTGTTCCAGTTCACCGCCACGCCACCTCTGTCGCTGTACATCCACTTTCCCTGGTGCGTGCGCAAATGCCCCTACTGTGACTTCAACTCGCATGCAGTAAAAGATGCATTACCCGAAGCCGCCTACGTCGATGCACTGCTCGCCGACCTCGAACAGGAACTGCCCTCGGTGTGGGGTCGCACCGTACAAAGTATTTTTATGGGTGGCGGTACGCCCAGCCTGTTTTCCCCCGCGGCAATAGATCGCCTGCTGGCCGGTATACGCGCCCGCCTGCCGCTGAAACCGGATGCGGAAATCACCCTGGAAGCCAACCCCGGCACAGTAGAACAGACCCGATTTGAAGGCTACCGGCAGGCCGGCATCAATCGCCTGTCGATTGGCGTGCAAAGTCTGAACCCGGAACACCTCAGGGTGCTGGGAAGAATACATAGCGCCGACGAAGCGCGTGCTGCCGCGCAGGCAGCGCGTCACGCGGGTTTCGACAGGATCAATCTCGACCTGATGTTCGGCCTGCCGCAACAAACGCCCGAACAGGCACTGGCTGATCTCGACGCGCTGATCGCACTCCGGCCCGGGCACATCTCCTGGTACCAGCTCACCCTGGAACCCAACACCCTGTTCCACGCACACCCCCCGACACTGCCCGATGACGACACGCGCTGGGCCATGCAGGAACAGGGACAGGCCCGGCTTGCCGAACAGGGTTACGGGCAGTATGAAGTCTCTGCTTTTGCGCGCAACGATCAACGCTGCCGCCACAACCTGAACTACTGGAAATTCGGTGACTACCTGGGTATTGGCGCCGGGGCACACGGCAAGGTCACGGATGCATCACGTCAGGCGATCAGCCGCCGCTGGAAAAAACGCCACCCAAAGGACTATCTCGCTGCCGCAGGCGACGGGCGTTTTATTGCCGGGCAACGCGACCTGGAGTGCCGGGAAGCCATATTCGAATTTGCCCTCAACCGCTTCCGCCTGAAGCAGGGCTTTACCCTGGCGGAGTTCCAGGCGGCCTGTGGCTTGCCCGCCGCTGACATACAAGCCGTGATTACCCGGGCCCGTGATGATGGATTACTGGACTTCAACGGCAAACAGGTGAAACATACCGATACGGGCTGGCGCTTTCTCGATGACCTGGTCGAGCGATTCCTGCCCGGGGAGGCTGATCATGCTGGACACTGCACGCATTGATTGTCCGTACTGTGGCGAATCCTTCGACATCGAAGTCGATTGCAGCGCCGGTAGCCAGCAGTATGTTGAAGACTGCACCGTCTGCTGCCAGCCGATCCTCATTACTACCCGCTGCGACGACGACGGCGCCCTGCTCGGCGTTTCCGTCACACGCGAAAATGACTGATTACACCCCCATCGATTGCGGACTGCACAGCGAGTATGAACTGGCCATCATGCACGGGCGCCGCTTACAACTGCGCTGGCGCGATGAGGCCGGGAAAGCACATAACGAGCTACTGCGGCCGCTCGACCTGCAAGCGTGTAACAAGGAAGAATTCCTGGTCGTGGAAAACAGCCAGGGCGAGCGCATGCGCCTGCGGCTTGACCATATCGAACGCACGGAAGAATCCTGACAGATCATCTACGCCCTGGCAGAAAGCAGAGTGCCCGGTACGCGTGTGCTAAAATAGCAGCTGCATAGCCAATAATAAGGTGAAAGCTGTGCCAGGAGGGGGAAATGTATTTCACTTGTTCCAGGTTTCGCCGTGTACTTCGCCTGTTTACGCTAACGCTCGCTTTTATCCTGCTCAACGCCTGCGGCGGCGGGGGCAATGGATCCGACAGGGCGACCAGGACTGTCGTCACGCCCCCTCAACAGCTCGACGGCACCTGGGCAGGGAACCTGGAAGACCCGGCCGGCTTGCTGCACAACCTCCGGATCACGGTAAACGGGAACACCCTGAGCCAGTTACTCATTGATGGCGTGGACCAGGGTCTCACGGGTACATTGACCGCTCAGTCCACGACAACCTACGCTGTGCTGCTAAGTGACAGCACAAAAGCCATGTTCATCTTCGACGCCGCCCTGCAGCATGCCACTTTTGTCGACGACAGTTTCAACTTCGGTGTCGTGGAGAAAAATGCCATCGGCTCACCTATCTTTGCCATCGATGATGTCAACGCAAGCTGGTCAGGCACCACCGTCATGACGGATTTCGCCACTTTCACCGGGTTTGCCTCAACCGCTTCCTGCGTAACCCTGCAATGCACGGCAAGCGGCAACGGTGTCACCACCACGATAGACCTGACCGGGACATTTGTGATTGCTTTTGGTCAGTGGAATGGCACGTTCAGCAATTCAAACGGCGATGTAGGGGCCTCTGTTGTCATGCTAAGTGCAGACAAACAGTTTGTGGCCACCTACGACTGCAATAATACCGGCGTATTCCCGGATGCCTGTGAATTCTCCGCATGGGTCCGACAATAAGTATCACCCCTTGACGGCCCTGCCGGGCACGTGAACCTGCAGCCTCCCCAACTGGCCTCTGACGCGCCATGAATTCGGCGCCGGGTGGATCAGGGCGGCTAAGGTATTGAGTGAAAACAGGCCGAAAATTTGACGCATTACCGGTTTCTGGCATCTATTTTGTAAGAAAATAGCCCTATATCTTGTAAGTTCGCCTGTATACAGCCGCAAAATTTCAAAATATAACTATTATTATCAATGTATTAGTGGGAATCACAGCCGGATTGGGGAAGCGCCCGCCGCTTGTGGTACGCTCGTAATCCACAAAACAACAATAAGGCGATACACCACAGCCTGCCGGAGGTCAGAGATGCAAAAACAACAAACAAGACAATCTGAGTCCCTCAAGCCGCTCATCGAGTTCGATGACTGGGCCGAGCTTGCGCAGTCCGATCCTGAAGGTTTTGAAGCGCGCCGCAAACAGGCGATTGATGCGCTGATTGCGCGTATGCCGGAACACAAGCAACAGCGCATGCGCTGCCTGCAGTGGAAAATCGACCAGGTTCGCGATCGCGCCGGTTCCCCGATGGCCGCCTGCATCAAGCTGAGTGAAATGATGTGGGACTCGCTGACCGGACCCGGCGGCCTGAAAGAGGCGCTGGATCGTATGAGCAATAAAACCCCGACGCCCTTGCCGAATGCCGATATTCTGACGTTCGAAGCGCACCGCCCGCACGCCTGAACCGCAGGGCTTGTCAGTTTTCACGGATTACCGTATCATTCGCGGCCTTTCGGCAGGCGCCCCGCAGTGGCTCGGGATACGCCACCAGTTTTGAGGTCAGGACACCATGAAAGCAGACATCCATCCGGCGTACGACAACATCAAGGTAAGCTGTAGTTGCGGCAACAGTTTTGAAACCCGCTCTACGGTCGGCAAGGATCTGAGCATTGAAGTCTGCGCCAAGTGCCACCCCTTCTACACC
>JALWRY010000256.1 GCA_027080445.1 Thiohalobacter sp.
GCAATATCGGCTGAAACAGCAACACAGGTGAAGCGCGACAGGAAGTCACGTAACAGCGCTCCCTCATTCTTGTCTGCTGCACCTACCATAATTTCCATCCAGGTGATCAGGCTGATGGAACAGTCTGGATAACGCGCCATTTCCTGCTGTGCTTTTTCAATGCCACGCAGGTAGTCAATCAGAATGTTGGTATCAAGAACCGGGTTCACGGTTCGACCATTCGTCTCTGAGTTTGTCCTCATAATCCCTTCCCTGGATTTTGCGGTCACGCCACAAGCCAAATATTTCGTCGTTGCCTGGCAATTGTTGTCCCAGGAACAGGCGCACGGCGCGACGTATCGCTTCAGCGCGCGAGATCCGTTCTCGCTGGCAGAGGCGGTCGAGTGCTTTCAGGGTCTGTTTCGGGACATCGATGATAGTACGCATGACGTTATCATATAGCGTTATCATTTATATATCAACAATTTCAGCATCAAATTTTCCGCTTGGCAGTGAGTTGCCTGTAGAGTCGGTCCAGCCGTTCGACCTCCCCCGCCAGTTGAGCCACGCTGCCCTCATTCACAATCACATCATCGGCAATAGCGAGGCGTTGTTGCCGGTCTGACTGGCTGTTCAGGATGGCGCGGATTTCCTGTCGGGTAAGCCGGTCTCGTGCAATAACCCGCTCAATTTGTTTTTCTTCCGGCGTATCGACTACCAGGATGCGGTCCAGCGGGTAATCGTTGCCGGTTTCCACCAGCAGGGGGATGACAATCAGGCCGTAGGGGGATTCGGCCATATCGGCGAGTGCCAGCGCACGCTCGCGAATACGCGGGTGCAGGATGGTTTCGAGTTGACGGCGTTTTTCCGGGTCAGTAAATACCAGCGATCGAAGTTGCTCACGGTTCAGCCGGCCTTCGGCATCCACTACATCCGAACCAAAGGTGCTGATAATCTCCCGCAGGGCGGGCCGGCCCGGTTCGACCAGTTCCCGGGCAATCACATCGGTATCAATGACAGCAATGCCGCGTTCGGCAAACAGGCGGGATACTTCACTCTTGCCGCTGCTGATCCCGCCGGTTAAGCCGATACGGAGTGGCTGGCCCATGTCAGGCCATACCCGACCAGCGCAGGTAGGCGTGCGAGATCTGATCGCCCCAGAGCAGGGCGATCCAGCCGGCAATGGCCAGGTAGGGGCCAAACGGCATCGGTTGGGCGCGGTCGCGGCCCTGGAACAGGATCAAGCCTCCGCCCAGCACGGCGCCTACGGCAGATGACAGCAATACGATCATGGGCAGCGCCTGCCAGCCCATCCATGCACCCAGCAGGGCCAGCAGTTTGAAATCACCGAACCCCATGCCTTCCTTGCCGGTGACCAGTTTGAACAACTGGTAGACCGTCCACAGCGCCAGGTAGCCCGCAATAGCGCCGATCAGGCTGGCGCGCATGTCGGCGAATACCGGGAACAGGCTCAACAGCAGGCCCAGCCACAGAAACGGCAGTGTGATGGAGTCCGGTAACAGCTGGTGATCGATGTCGATCATACTCAGCGCGATCAGCGCCCAGGTCAGCAGCAGGGCGGCGCCGGTCTGCCAGCCAAAGCCGAAGTGCCATGCAACTACCAGGGACAGTACCCCGGTCAGCAATTCGATCAGCGGATAGCGCAGGGAAATTGATGCCTGGCAGGCTGAGCATTTTCCCCTCAGCAGCAGGTAGCTGAGTAGCGGGATATTTTCATAGAAACGGATCTTGTGGCCACAGGCGGGACAATGCGAGGCCGGGGTGGACAGCGAGAACGGGGATTCTTCATCCGTCTCATCGCCCCGTCCCAGATATTCCTGAGCCTGGGTTTTCCACTCCCGCTCCATCATCACAGGCAGGCGGTAGATGACCACATTCAGAAAACTGCCGATCATCAGACCAAGCACAAAGACGCTGGTGAGAAAAAACGGGACGTTATGCTGGAGTAGTGAAATCAGTTCCATGACGGGAGTTTACCCCACGGCGGCCCTGCCGTGGGGTATCGTTTCTCTAGATGGCGGAACCCATTTTGAAAATTGGCAGGTACATGGCGACGATCAGGCCGCCAACCAGGACGCCGAGTACGGACATGATGATGGGCTCCATCAGGCTGCTGAGGTTATCCACGGCATCGTCGACTTCCTCCTCAAAGAAATCGGCGACCTTGGCCAGCATGGCATCGAGGGAGCCGGATTCCTCACCAATGGCCACCATCTGGACAACCATGTTCGGGAACAGCCCTGTCTGGTTCATGGCCAGCTGGAGTTGCTGACCGGTTGCAACATTGTCACGCATTTGCAGTATGGCAATTTTGTAGATCTCGTTGCCGGCGGCGCCTGCAACAGACTCCATCGCTTCGACCAGTGGGACACCGGCGGCGAACATGGTCGAAAGTGTTCTCGCGTAACGGGCGATAATTGCCTTGGTGACGATACCACCGAAGATAGGCGCTTTCAGAACCATTCGATCAAGTGTGTGGCGGAACTTTGGTGATCTCAATGCCGCTTGTTTAAAGCCATAACCTATCCCGACAATTCCGAGAAGTGCTACCCACCAGTTTGCCTGCATCCATTCGGACAGGTGAACGACCATCTGGGTGAAGGCGGGCAGTTCTGCGCCGAATCCTTCGAAAAGGGACTGGAACTGTGGTACGACGAAAATGAGCAGTATCGCAGTGACGATAAACGCCACAATAATAACGGCCATGGGATAGGTCAGGGCCTTCTTGATCTTGGCTTTTATTGCCTCGGTTTTTTCCTTGTAGGTCGCAATCTTGTCAAGCAGTCCCTCAAGAATACCCGCCTGTTCGCCTGCGGCGACCAGGTTGCAGACCAGTTCATCGAAGTGTACCGGGTGTTTACGCAGGGTATCCGCCAGTGTGCTACCGGATTCCACATCGGCCTTGATGGCCAGTATCAGTTCCTGCATGCCGGGGTTCTCGTGACCACGGCCGATGATTTCAAACGATTGCACCAGTGGTACACCGGCAGACATCATAGTGGCGAGCTGCCGGGTGAACACAGCAATATCCTTGGGGGTTATTTTGCTGCTCTTTGCCGAGCTGAAAAGGGTGGATTTTTTGCGCACCTTGATCGGGTTTATACCTTGTTTGCGCAACTCCGCTTTCACCATGGAAGGGTTGCTCGAGTGGCTCTCACCCTTGACCTTGTTCCCCTTCCGGTCTTTGCCTTCCCAGGTGAATACGCTGGGTTTGATCGTTGCTGTTGCCATGATCTAGTCCTTGGTGACTCGGTTGATTTCTTCCAGGCTGGTAATGCCCTGACTGACTTTTTTCAGGCCGGACTCACGTAAATCCGCGATGCCCTCAGCCTTGGCCTGGTCCGCCAGCTGGATGGCATTGCCGCCTTCCATAATAATGCGGCCCATAGCCTCGGATACCGGCATGACCTGGTAGACGCCGACGCGGCCTTTGTAGCCGTCAGCGCATTGGTCACAGCCTACGGCTTCATAGAGGGTCATACCGTCGATATCTTCCTCACGGAACCCCTCTTCAATCAGTGCGGGCTTGGGGATATCGACAGGTTTTTTACAGTTGTTACACAGGCGGCGCGCCAGGCGCTGGGCGATGATCAGGTTGACGGATGAGGCAATGTTATAGCTGGGTACACCCATGTTGGCCAGTCGCGTCAGGGTTTGTGGCGCATCATTGGTGTGCAGAGTCGACATAACCATATGACCGGTCTGGGCGGCCTTGATGGCGATTTCTGCGGTTTCCAGGTCTCGGATCTCACCCACCATAATCACATCAGGGTCCTGGCGCAGGAAAGCACGCAGGGCCGTGGCGAATGTCAATCCTGCCTTGGGATTCATATGGCACTGGTTGATACCGGACAGGTTGATTTCAACCGGGTCTTCGCAGGTCGATATATTGCGGTCTGGTGTGTTAAGAATATTCAGGCCGGTGTACAGCGAAACAGTTTTACCGGAACCGGTCGGCCCGGTCACCAGGATCATGCCATACGGATTGTTCAGGGCATTCATGTACAGCGCTTTCTGATCGTCCTCGTAACCGAGTGCGTCGATACCGAGCTGGGCGCTGGTTGGGTCGAGAATACGCAGTACAATCTTTTCGCCGAACAGCGTCGGGCAGCTGTTGACACGAAAATCGATGGCGCGTTTCTTCGAGAGCTTCATCTTGATGCGGCCGTCCTGCGGGGCGCGCCGCTCGGCGATATCCATTTTGCTCATGACCTTGATGCGTGACACCAGGCGGGTCGCCATGGAGACAGGTGGATTGGCGACTTCGTGCAAGACGCCATCCTGGCGAAAACGGATACGGAATTCGTGCTCGTAGGGTTCGATATGGATATCGGATGCGCCCTTGTTGATGGCGTCCAGCAGTACTTTGTTGACGAAACGCACCACCGGCGTGTCATCGATATCGGCATCCATCGAATCATTGGCGGCATCTATGTCTTCACCGCTTTCAATATCGAGGTTGTCCAGGTCCTCGTCGAGTAAATCCGACATGGAGGTGTCGGCGCTATCCAGAACCTGATCGATGGCTTTGCTGAGCTTGTCTTCCTCAACCAGAATCGTTTCTGTGCTGATGCCGGTGTGGAACTTGATTTCATCAAGCGCCTGCAGGTTAGTCGGGTCGGAAACGGCGACAAACAACCGGTTGCCGCGTTTGAACAGTGGCAAGGTGCGGTGTTGACGGATCAGTTTTTCATCGACCAGTGAAATGGGTGAGGTGTCGAGATCCATGGCGCCAAGGTCGAAGAGCGGTATGCCGAATTCCTGGCATGCCGAAGACGCGATAGATGTACTATCCAGTAGATTATTGCCGACTAGGTAACTGACGAAAGGCTCTCGCTCCTTCAGGGCTTTTTCCTGGGCTTCGCTCGCCAGTTCCTCGGCGAGCAAACCATCAGAAACCAGGCGTTTTGCCAGGCCGCTGAGTTGAGAAACTGGATTAGATGTGGCCATTTTTAAAAAATATCCTTATTGCATATGGACTTCCGTGATCCAGTACGCAATTTATTCCTGAGTTCCGGAAAAATCAATAATACCTTTCGCAAAACTTCCAGGGGTTGTAATAAGGTATCATTTCAGTCAGTAACTGTATTCGTCATTTCCCACTCAAACTTTAGATGCATGAGAGCCGTTTACGATTTGTTAAAGTGTAAAAAAGAGACCGCCGAAGCGGTCTAACAGAGAAACGATATTCCTCTTTTACTTGCTGGCGGCTTCAAGCGCCGCGAGCGCGTCATCTTCTTCCAGCGCGCCAACCAGCACAAGTCTGCGGGGTAAGCCGGTTAAGCGAATTTGGGGTGTTGTGGTGGTCATCCTGATGTCTTCTGGCTATCAATACTATGAACACGCTCCGTGCCGAGCCCAATACAACCACCTTCTGTTTATAAACAACAGATTAATCACTGCTGTCCCGTTAACTGAACGAAAAAAGGCTTAAATCTCAATGAACTGTTACAATGCAAGTACGACCAAACACTGTAATAGAAGGAGATTTAAGCCTTGGCTCATCATAACACCGTATTTTCG
>JALWRY010000257.1 GCA_027080445.1 Thiohalobacter sp.
ACATCTATAAACCCCGCCCCCCGTACGCCGGTGGCACGTCGGGCGACAGCGAGAACGTCACTTAACGAAAGCCCATACTTGACCAGCCGGCGGGAATCAACCTGAATTTGATACTCCTTCACCTGACCGCCGAATACTGCCACCTTGGACACACCGGGCACGGCAAGCAGGCGTGGCTTGAGCACCCAGTCGGCCAGCGTTCGCAATTCCATCAGCGAGCGCTTTGACGACGTGAGGCCAACCACCAGCACCACACTGGTAGAAGAGGTCAGTGGAGACATTCCGGGAGCCGCCACGCCGCGCGGCATTTGCGTCGCCAGGGTGGTCAGGCGCTCACCCAGATTCTGGCGGTTGCGGTAAATATCACTTTTGGGGTCGAAGGTTACGGTGATAATCGACAGTCCCTGAATTGACTGCGAGCGCAGTGCCCGAATGCCGGGTACCCCGTTGATTGCATTCTCGATCGGCTGGGTCACCAGCACCTCGACCTGTTCCGGTGCCAGCCCGGCTGCCTCCGTCTGGATTGACACCTGGGGCGGTGCAAACTCCGGGAAAACATCGTATCGGGCATCGCTGAACGCGTAAAGGCCATAGCCCGCCAGCAACAGCGTCAGCGTAATCACAACGCCTTTGTAGCGCAGGGAAAAGCCGATAACAGCAGCAAGGAAACCAGTGCGGATAATTTGTTTCATCAGTCTTCGTCACCCGCCTGTATCTGGCCCCGCAGCTCTTCCGAAAGCAATGTCTGAACCCCTCTCACAACAACGGATACGGCACCGAGCTGTGGAACAAACCAGCCCTCCGAAATCGCTATTGCCCCAATAAGCTCGCGCCGCACAAATTGGTCCGGTGCGCTCTGGACATAGAACCATCCCTTGCCCTGCCACCAGACGACGCTTGATTCAGGGATCACGGCCCCCGTTTCCTCCGGTCCGATTGGCAAGCGGGTTGTCAGCGTCGTACCGGGGAGCAACCCTGTTGCTGCCGCCGAATAGAAAAAGGCAGGACCCTGCATATGCGGGTCGGCCCGGGGCGAGCGGGAAATCAGTTGAGCTGAACGGAGCCGTCCATCGTCCCGGACGACGCTAACTGTCGCAAGAGTCATCGACAAGCGGGCACCTGACGGCGCCGCAATTCTAAGCAACACATCCTTTTGCATTGACAGCCGCCGAAAGCGCAACGTATTTTTTATAACCGCCGAGGTCAACACCGCCCCCCATTGCTGCGCGGCACTATGCCGCAGGGCGTCGACGGCGGATTGTGCTGTGGTCACTGTTGCCTCATCATTACGCAAAGTTACTTCAGCTGCCTGCAGCACCTTATCGGAGATATTCCGGTCATCACCATGTAGTGCCTTGAGCCGCTCATATTCCCGACGTGACGCGTGCAGTGCGGATTTCGCTTTGTCAAGCTGTGCTGCCTTTTCCACATATTGACTACGCAGGTCAATCAATCCCAATGGTGACAAAACCACTGCCAATGCACCGATATCCGCGTGCCGGGTCCCCGGTGTTGCTGCAGCCACGGCAAGATCGGCGCGTTTTTGCGTCGCTGCATCGAAAATAACGACCGGTCCGCCCGCGTCATTTTCCACCCGCAACGGCACCTTGACAGGCTCTTCGCGCTGTTGTTCCAGAGCAAGCTCTTCACGTCCCTCGATAAATCCCCACACAACAAGGACTGACACCGCTATCATTACGACAAAAAAGGTTGCTGATTTCATCTTCATGTTTTCCCCTTAGCGAAGTTGTTTTAACGTGACGGCTTGCGGCACAGCGGGAATCAGGGCGTCAGCACCTAACGGCAAACGCAGGGCATCCTCCAGCCGCCCGAGGATTTGCTGTGCCTGCTTCAAGACATTGACCCGTGCCAACTCGGCGGTCACGGTTTCATATTGCGCGCTCAGCAGTGCCAGACGATCCGCTTCACCTGCCCTGCAGGCTGCCCTGACGGCATGTTCTTTTTTCCGTTGATTGCGAAGCAGGGCATCGGCTGTTTCAAGCATATGAGTGACATGACCATAGCCTGCCAACGCCTGTTCCAGTTCTGCGATCGCCCTGGCCTGAACAGCCAGAAAAATCGCTGCGGCCTTTTTCCGGTTTGCTTCGGCCTCGGCAATAGGGCCTTGATTATGGTTGAACAACGGCAGCACCAGGGATAGCCCAAGTGACCATTTCTTCTCACCGGCGTCCCAGAGGTAGCTTGGGCCAAGAGAAATATCAGGATATTGTTTGGCAATCTCCAATTGCAACGCAGACTGGCTCGCCGCGTAATCCGCCAATGCGGCAAGGACATCGGGTCGGTACAACAAAGCCTGACGTCGAAGATCTGCGGACGGCAAGTCGGCAACTGACGGAAGCAGATCAAACGCATCGAAAGAAATGTCTAACTCTTTGATAGCATTGACAGGCACCCCGACCGAGGCCGCGAGCAGGGCAATATTCCCGGCCCGTTCTGTCTGATTTTTTTGCAAGGAAAGTGTGGCCTGGTTGAGGGCAAGATGAGCCCGGGTGATTTCCGGACGGGAGATAAATCCAACCGCAAATCGTCGCTCTAATGATCGGACTATCTCCTGCTGGAGTTCCCTTTGCCGACCCATCAAATCATCAATGGGGTAGGCAGCCAGGAGGCTGGACCGCACGTGACTTCGTACTTGCCATAATGTATCTGCCTCACGAAGTCTTGCGGCCCGCGCAAGATGCTGTGCCTGTTGAATACGATAATCTCGCTTGCCCGCCGTCTCGATCGGGACCCTAATTCCCAGGCCATTGGTCCAGGGGGAAATGCCCCCGGAGGCATCCGTGTTATACTCGGAAGACGCAGATATCGCGGGATTTGGCCGCGCCCCTGCCGTGATGACACCGGCTTGTGCAAGCAGACTGCGGGCATGGGCCACATCAATACCGGGTTGGAAATAGTAGGCCGCCAGGGTGAGCGTCGCAAGGGTCCATGATTTTGGTGGCCAGGGTGTGATCGCGTGGTTCAGAGTGTGCTCAAAAAACTGTCGGACGTTGGAACTGATGAGGCTGCGTGATTCGAACGTCACTTGCCGCGCCTCGGGATTAAGCGGTTTCGGGGTGAAGCTCGCACAGCCGCTGAGCCACACTACCAGGCAGATAATCAACAGGCGTTTCATATTCGTTTCATAATTCTCCGGGCTTCACCGGGCAGTGCTTGTGTTTACCGGCGTAGTATAAGCAGGCAAGAATGACGGGAAAGTGACAATAACCTGACCATTTGGTCATCTTCACATATGCTGAATGGGGAATGTCAGCGTGACGGTTGTGCCCTGACCGGATTCGCTATCAATCGAAACGGATCCATTATGCAACTGCATGATGGATCTGACGATGGCAAGACCGAGGCCGGCGCTTTGCCCCTGTCGCGACCGGGCGCCGTCAATACGGTAGAAGCGATCGAAAATACGCGGCATATATTCTGGCGCTATCCCGCACCCGGTATCGCTCACACTGATGTTAACGGTATGGTTCCGGGTTGTCTGCGCCTCGACGGTGACGCGTCCACCATCTGGCGTATGACGCAACGCATTTGCCACAATATTTCCCAATGCCCGGCGCAAGAGGCTGGAATCCGCCACGGCCATATGCCCGTTTCCCCCGCAAACAAGGGTGATTCCAAGCTCGTCGGCCATGGCCTGATAAAAAGCACACACGGCCTCAATTTCCTGAGCAAGGTCCAAAGACTGCTTCTCCAGTTGTTTGTCCGGTTGTTCAGTGGAGGCCAGAAACAGTAGCCCATTCACCAGATGGGACAGGCGTTCATACTCATCCACTGCGGATTCTATACATGCCCGATAATCCCCAGGCGAGCGCTCCCTTGACAGAACGATCTCTGCTTCCCCGCGAAGAACATGGAGCGGCGTGCGTAATTCATGGGCAATATCCGCCGAAAAACGCGAGATGCGAACAAACGAATCTTCCAGTCGAGCCAGCAGGTGATCAAAATTTGTCGCAAGCCTACGCAGCTCCGCAGGCCAGACTTCGTCACCAACCCGTCGGTGCAGATGCCCTGCACCCAAATCATCGACAATCGCGGCTAGACGAGAGGCGGGCTGCAACCCCCGGCGGGCAATGAAATAACCTGTGACGATAGCCACCACCAGGACGAAGGCGACGACCAGCAGTAACGTGCTCCGGTAGGCCACCAGAAATTGTTCGTCTTTCAAGAGGCTCATGGCCGCATTCACCGTGTAACGTGAACCTGTCTCGAAACTGGCAGACATCATGCGGTAGGGCTTTCCATCTCCGGCGACCCAATCCCGTCCGTGCTCATCGGCTGGAAGCTGTACTCCGGTGAACGGGGTGTTACCGTCATCTGTGACGCCGGACACAGGGCTTTCTGCGATGATGTCGCCCTGCCCGTTCAGCACCCGCAGATGGATACCGCGAAACGTAGTGGCCTCCTGTTCGACTTCCTCGCGCAACGCTGCATAGTCATCATGGTGGAGCAACAGCACAGCACGCACCTCGGCAAGCTTTGCCGCAAGGAGCTTGTCATCCTCCTCGCGGAGGTGGTTCACAGCCACCCAATATAATATACCGCCGGCAGAAGCGATCAGGACAACACTGAGCAGCGTGTACCAGGCGGTAAGGCGGATGGCAATGGACCCCCCTTTTGCAGTATTTTCTTCAGTCATGTTCATCCAGAACATACCCGATCCCTCGCAGGGTATGAATTAACTTTTGTTGATCAGGGCCATCAACTTTCCGGCGCAACCTGCGGATGGCAACATCAATTACATTGCTGTCAACATCAAAGTTCATGTCCCAGAGCTGCTCGGCAAGCCGTGTACGGGTCAACACCTCCCTCGCATGGCGCAATAGATATTCCAGCAAACGGTATTCCTGGGGGGCGAGATTCAGCGGCTCCCCGGCTCGGGAGGCCCGGTGTCGTGACAAGTCCATTTCAAGATCGGCAAATCTCAGAACCAGTTCCTGCCGTGCGGTTCCCCGTCGCAGCAGGTTTCGCACACGTGCCAGCAACTCCGAAAAAGCGAACGGTTTGACCAGATAATCATCCGCTCCCAGACGGAAACCCTTAACCCGCTCGGAAACCGCATCCAAAGCTGTAAGAACAAGAACATGTTGTTCAGGACGATATGTTCGAATTTCCCGAAGTACCGACCAGCCGTCTTGTATCGGCAGCATAATATCAAGTATAATTACATCATAGTCCCCGGTCATGGCCAGATGCAGTCCATCCTCGCCGTCGACAGCAACCTCGACGATAAAAGCTTCCTCAGTGAAGCCCTGTTTGACGAAAGCAGCCGTTTTAGGTTCGTCCTCTACAAGCAAAATTTTCATGGTAAATCTTCTTGGGTGCAGCAGATAACCAGCTTACACTGTAGATGCATTATTCTGTGATGTCGATGATTATAATTGTCAATAAGCATTTAAAATAGCGCCACTTTCTCAGCGGCAAGGCCAACCGGACAGGCAATTGCCATTCCACAAAAAGTACCCCATCACGCAGGACACCGGGTTTATGAGAGCTGGTCCTGTT
>JALWRY010000258.1 GCA_027080445.1 Thiohalobacter sp.
ATGTCCGTCGGTACATCCACCGCGTTGTTCGGCACACTCACCGACACCAGCGTCGGGCGGGTTGTATCGACGGCTGTGCCCGTCGTGAAGGTACTGCTTACCGGTCCGGCAAAGGCGTTTCCGGCCAGATCGGCTATCTGGGCGCTGACCGTCAGGGTATGCAACAAAGAAGGCGCCAGCGCAGTTGTCGGTGTAAACGTCAGACGACGGTTACCGTCCGACAAGGCGATCGATCCGGGTACGTCGCTGCCGGCCGCTTGCAACGTCACCTTGGTCTGGATGCCGATCAGGTTCAATGGCTCGTCGAACAGCAACTCGATGCGCGTATTGGCCGGCACGTTACTGAAACCGTCCGCCGGTGATAGGCCGACCAGGACTGGCGGCGTTGTATCGGCGTCAAAGCCGGTGCTGAAGCTGAAGAAACGACTGCCGGTCAGCAGGTTGCCGGCGGCATCCGTAATCCGGCCGGCATCCAGGGTGACGCTGAAACTGCGCCCGACTGGCCAGGGTTGTTCGGGGACGAAGGACACGGTCAAACCGTCGGCATCCACCTGGATCATGCCCGGCAGATTCTGGAAAGTCGTGTTGTCGCGCACACTGAAACTGACCGCATCCAGGGTCGCCGGGTCCATGGGTTCGTCGAAGCGCACAGTATAAGGTGCGTTGACAGGCACACCGCTCTGGCCATTGACCAGACTGGTGCTCACCACCGTGGGCGGGACATCGTCGATGAATTCACCCGTGGTGAACTGACTGCGGCTGATGCCGGCGATCGGGTTACCGGCAACATCGCGGACACCCTGAATTTCCAGTGTATAAGTCGTGAATGCACTGAGGGATTCCGCCGGCTTGAACGTGATCGACAGATGATCATCGGATAATTGCAGTTCGCCGGCAATGGCCAGCGTATTCTGGAACAGTCGCACTGAACCGACAATAACGGAATCCGGGCGCAGGGGTTCGTTAAAGCGCACTACCATGCGACCGTTGGTGGGGAAGTCAATAAAGCCGTCAACAGGATCGACCTGCGCGACGGCCGGTGGTGTCGTGTCGGGATTAAGCGGATCGGTTCCCTGACTGAATTCATCCAGATTGGAAATACCGTCGCCGTCGGAATCAACGAAAGCATCTGCGGCATTCAGGGGATCAAAGCCGAAGGCGACTTCATATTGGTCCGGCAGGCCGTCGCCGTCGCTGTCACCCAGCGTAGGGTCAGTACCCAGCGCGAGCTCCTCGCCATTGGTCAGGCCGTCGCCATCGAGATCGGCATCGGCGGAACCCAGTACCGTGAGGGTATTATCGGGGCCGCTGACGCCACTGGACTGACCGGCTGTATTGGTCGCCTGCAACACAAAAGAACCGGCGGCATCGGCGCGGATACTGACGGCCAGATCCGCCGATAAACCGTCAGCCGCCACTACGGCACTGTCAATGGTTAACGCCGAAGGAACAAAGGCCGGCGTAAAAGTAAAGCCGGCGCCGGTCAGGTTTTCACCGCTGACTGTCAAAGTCGGTATCGGTGTACCGGCCAGCACAAAGCGCGTTGACAAACCTGTCACGACAGGCACGACCTGTACCTGGAAATCCGCATCGGCGCTGACGGTGTTGCCACCAACGGTCACCGTCAACGGCCCGGTCGACGCGCCGGTCGGCACATCCACCTCTAGACGCGTCGCTGTCGCCGACACCACCGTGGCAGCAACCCCGTTAAACGCAACCTGATTATTGGCCGCCACCGTGCTGAAGCCGCGACCGTCAATGGTCACGCGGGTACTGACCGTACCCACTGAGGGCGATACACCCAGAATCGCAAACGGCGCCAGTACCGAGCGGGTCACGGACAGATGATTGCCGACTTCGTCATAGACATAGTCGATGGCCACGCCCGTGGAATCCGTGGCTTTGGTCAAGCGATCCAGTTCGTCGTAAAAATAGCGGTATCCGATATCGGCGAATGCCGACCGCCCTCCCCCTGCGAACACCAAGACCAAAACCATTATCCAATTTGTCAGTTTTTGCATGCCGTTGCCCTTACCTGTTCTGGTGTGCCGCTCTTGGTTTACTCACCTGGTTATCTACGAATCTATCGCTACAGACCGCACCCAATACAAATTAACTAGCGCAAATAATTTCATTACATTTCTTCTAAACCGCTTTTCTCTTCAAGCCATTTGATAAATCTGGGTGATTCAGACATGAGGTTATTTAAATAAAAATAATCATTTTCTAGAACCACTTTATGATTAGCTCCTCCCCGACCTAGTGGAGTTATAAAATGCTTAAGATATTTTACTTTATGTTTACCAATCTCTTTTACAGAAGTAACTTCATAGTTTTTTGTTCGACCAAAGTAATAGCGCACTGTAAATGTGCCATCACCCTCAATCTTTATGCGTTGAGCAGTATGCATACCCTGATAGCCTATTAGCATAGTCAACGAGAAAATAGCCAACAGAATTAATAAAGGAATTCCATAAATAATGATCGCCTTAACATTAGGGTAGAACCGCAAAAGCCCAGAAATCACGTAGTATGACTGAACTAAGGCGCCACATCCCACTACAACAGCTATCCATATTCCATAACCTTTATCACCGAATGACCTATCAACAAAGGAATTTGCAGACTGCACACCCATCATCTGTGCGCGAAATATTCCAAGACTGTTTCTACTGTATACATAAAATAGATCTGTCGCCTTTCTTATCTCTTGGTTATCTGGTAGATGAATCTGCCGATATCTGAATTAATTACAACAATCATCAGAACGACAAACGAGAAAAAATATATCAATATCTTGATGATTAATGATTTCTCCCTTTCGCGCGTCATTTTCCCGCTTGCTTTTTCATGCGCCAAATACTTTTTCCATCCATCCAGTACTATCCAGCCCACAGTTATAAACGACAAACCCAGAATCCACCCCAATATTGTTTTAACTGGTTCTATGTCAGTGGAGCCAGCATCCAGCTCAAACGCCTTGAAGACCTGGCCAATAACTATGCTGACCATCAGCAGAATTAGAACTGCATATAGCAGCAGCCATCCTTTCTTCTCGGAAAACTGGTTATCCCTACTCATCGTCGGACTACATCTCGCACGGAGTCATTCCTTCAGGGTCTCCAAACCTATCATTAATATAATTAAGAAACGCTATTGTCGCATCCTGCGCTAGTCCGCCCGCCAGCCCCGCAAGTCCGCCTTTTAATCCGCCTCGCGCTGGATTGAATGAACGCGTTTTATTAAAAAACTCACCGAGGGCTCCACCAGCAAACCCTCCTAGCGTTCCACCTGCAGTATTTTGAGAACCATCTTGCATAGCACCACTCGTAAGTCCTGCTGTTAGAAGCCCAGTCAATGCACCCGCCCTGCCCCCGCCAACGCCACCCGCGAGCCCACCTATTACAGCATTACCAGTTGGACCAGCACCTACTGCCTGCGAAATAGCTTCGGCGCCACCTCCCAAAACCGCTCCACCTGCGGCACCGAGAAGGATGCCTGTAGGTCCTCCTTTCGCTCCTTCTATTCCACCGGCAACAGCTCCACCAACTCCAGCCCCGATTATATTTATAGTGTTCTGCGATAACCTGAAAAGACCCAATGGGTCGATAAAAATAACAGGATTACCGTTTACATATGCATAAAGGTTACTTGCGGCCCCAACACCAATAACATCTTCACTCAAGAACCGACCGACCACAGGGTCATAGAACCTCGCTCTGTAGTAATAGAGCCCATCAGTTACTGGCAACCTTCCCGTGTACTGAATCGGGAAGTTTGTCGTCGTTGTGGTGAGTGACGATTGACCATAGGGCTCATAGCTGAAAGTTTGCTTGAGCGCGCCCGTTCCATCGGTCGTGGCCGTGGTGCTGTTGATGGCATCACGGGCTGTGTAATCCTGTGATCCATCGCTCTGTGTGACGGCCAGGTGGTCGTCGATCACACGACCGGTCAGGATCGACAAGGCGTTACCGGTATCGTCGGTCTGACGCACCACATTGGTCAGATCATCGGTCAGGTAATCGGTGGTGTTGTTCCCCGCCGGACCGGTGACCTGTTGGCTGATCAGGTTGTTGAAGGCATCATAGGTAAAGGTGGTCACAGTGCCGTTGGGTTCATTGATGCCGGTCAGGCGGTTACGGCTGTCCCAGTTGTAGCTGGTGACGCCGTCGGGGCTGCTCTTGGTCAGCCGGTTGCCGTTTTCGTCGTAGGTATAAGTGGTGTCACCCCGACGGATCAGGCGGTTGGCGGCGTCGTATTGCGCGGTACTGCTGTCCGTGATGTAGGGCGCTCCCAGTTTGTTATCCAGTGTTGTGCGATTACCGGCTTTGTCGTAACTGTAGGTCTGACGATCGATGTCGCCACCGGCATTCTTATGCACAATCGACAATATGCGGCTTAAGGCATCGTAAGATTGCGTGGTTGTCACGCCATTATCGCGGTTTAATTGGGTACGGCGGTTCAAGGCGTCGTAGCTGAAGTCCACACCCGCCTGTGGACTGGCTGCCCGCAACAGATTGCCGACCGGGTCGTAACTGTAGTTCACGGCAGGCTGCCCCAATACCTGGCGTGAGGTGGTACGGCTCAGGGCGTCGTACTGGTAATCGAGGGTGCCGTTGGCCGCGGTCTCGCGCAGCAGACGTCCCCGGGCATCATACTGGAAGGTCTGCACGCCCCCAGCCGAATCGGCGATACGCACCAGGCGCCCGCGGGCGTCGTAACTGTTCTCCACCGTGCTGCCATCGGCATAGCGTTCCTTGATCAAACGGTTGAGGCCGTCGTATTCGAAGCGGTTCACCTGACCCCGGCGGTCGGTCATGGTGATCAGATTGCCGTTCAGGTCGTAGGCGAAGGTCTCGGTCTTGCCCAGGGCGTCGGTGCGACTGGCGGCCCGGTTCATGACGTCATAGGTGAACGAGACGGTGTTGCCGCGGGCGTCGGTGACCGATAGCAGATTGCCAACCGGATCGTAGCTGAAGGCGGTAATTTTACCTTTGGGATCAGTCTGCGAAACGATGCGGTCAAGTTTGTCGTAGACCAGTTTGGTATGGCGGCCCAGCGGGTCGATGGTCTCGATCAGGCGACCGACGGCGTCGTATCTGAATTGGGTGATATTACCCAGCGCATCGGTGGTCTTAACCAGGTTGCCAAAGGCGTCGTAGCTGAGCGCGGTCTTACTGCCGGCGGCATCGGTGACTTCCACCGGCAGGCCGCGGCTGTTGTAGCGGAAGCGGCTGGTGTGGCCATTGGCGTCAGTCATGCTCAGAAGGTTACCCTTGGCGTCATAGCTCATGCGCGTGGTATTGCCCAGGGCATCGGTGATCGAGGTTGGTTTGTTGAAACGCAGGTCGTAGGTAAAGGTCGAGACATTACCCAGGGCATCGGTGCGCGTAAGGATGTTGCCGTTCTCGTCGCGGGTCTGGCTGAAATCGCCGCTGCTGATGTCGCCGCAGAATTCACAAGT
>JALWRY010000259.1 GCA_027080445.1 Thiohalobacter sp.
AAGCCGCGCTGGGCGCCACAGTAAAAACACCCACACCGGCAGGCCCGGTGGACCTGAAAATTCCTGCCGGCACCCGTAGCGGACAGAAGCTCCGCCTGAAAGGCCGGGGCATTCCCGGCAAACCACCGGGTGACATCTATGTGATTCCGCAGATCACCTTGCCACCGGCGCAAAACGAGGCGGCGAAAGCGCTGTACCGCAAGATGCAGCAGGAACTGGCCTTTAACCCACGCAGCAAACTGGGAGTGTAAGCCACCATGCCGACAAAAATACTCGAAGGTTTATTGATCGACGAACAGAGCCGGCTGTCACTGGTCGAAGTCTGCCATGCCTGTTCCCGGCATGCTGAATGGGTCATCGAGCTGGTCGAGGAAGGTGTGCTGGAACCTGTCGGGGGGTCTCCCGAACAATGGCGCTTCCCGCCTGCTGCGCTGCAACGCGCACTGGTTGCCGCGCGGCTGCAACGCGATCTCGGTATCAACCTTGCCGGCGTGGCACTGGCGCTGGATCTGCTCGATGAAATCAATGCCTTGCGCATACAACTGCGCAGGCCCGGCGGATGAGTGATGAGAAACTTACCCTCCGGGAAGTTATTGCCATGGGCGTTGGCGGTATGGTCGGCGGCGGTATTTTCTCGGTACTCGGCCTCGCCATTGCCCAGGCCGGCCACGCGGCGCCGATCGCGTTCGCACTGGGCGGTGTTATTGCACTGCTGACCGGCCTGTCCTACGCCCGGCTGGGGCTGGTCTACCAGTCCAGCGGCGGTAGCTTCACCTTCATGGAGCATGCATTCCACCACCCGAATATCGCTGCCATCGGCGGCTGGCTGTTGCTGGTCGGCTATGTCGGCACCCTCTCCCTGTACGCCTATACCTTTGGCGTCTACGGCAGCGCCATGCTCGGTGACGATGGCAGTGATCCCGCCATGCACCACCTGCTGGAAACGCTCATCCTGCTGAGCTTCCTGGGCGTCAACCTGTACGGCATCAAGGCCAGCGGCACCAGTGAGCTGCTGATTGTGACAGTCAAGGTCATCATTCTGGGCCTGTTTGCGATTATCGGCCTGTTCTACATCAGGGCCGATCATGTACTGCCAGTGTTCAACACCGGATATAACGGCGTGGTCATGGGTGCAGCACTGATCTTTGTGGCCTACGAAGGCTTTGAATTGATACCGAACGCCATCAATGAAATGGAAGATCCACAGCGCAACCTGATGCGCGCCATCATGTGGTCGATTGCAATCACGATCAGCATCTACGTACTGGTTTCCCTCGTCGCCGTGGGAAACCTGCTGCCGGAAGAAATCACGAAATACAAGGAATATGCCCTGGCCGTTGCCGCCAGACCCTTTCTCGGTAGCGCCGGGTTTCAGTTGATTGGCCTGGCGGCGCTCTTCTCCACGGCCTCGGCGATCAACGCCACCCTGTTCGGAACCGCGCGTCTTGGCATGATCATGGCCACTGACAAGGCCCTGCCGGTCGCATTCAGTTTACGCCGCCAGGAAAACAATATTCCCTGGTTCAGCCTGATAACTATTACAGCTGTCACACTGTTGTTTGTTAATACCGCCAACCTGACGATCATTTCCTCGTTTGCCAGCTCAACTTTCCTGCTGATTTTCGCGCTGATCAACCTGTCAGCCTGGCGCCTCAGAAAAAAAACGGCAGGCAAGGCTTTTCTGCCGCTCACAGGGCTCACCCTGTCACTGCTCTCCTGGCTGGCGCTGATCAACTATCTGTGGGCGAACAACCGTGAAAGCCTGCTATGGATTGCTGCGTTATACCTCGTGGTGATTGCGGTGGAATTGCTTTTCAGCCAGCGCCGTTGCCTGTTTCGGCCGAAATAAGGCTTTACTTGTTTTCTCTCACCAGACTTCTATGGTAATTATGGAGTCCCGATACACAGGGCAAGAATAATGCGTAATGACGGTAAAGACCTTGCCTGCCTGGCACTGACCCTTCTATTTACTTCTCCCGTTATGGCTGGCGGCGTCCACACACAGGGGCAACACCTGCGCGAAGCCGCCAAGTACCGGTTCGAACTGGATAATGATGCCGTTGTCGGCTCTGACAACCAGTTCTCCAGCGGCTGGAGCTTCCAGTATCACTCGGCGATTTCCAACCACTGGCATTCACTGAAAACACCGGCCGACTGGCTGCTCAGGCCCGCTGAGGATCTGCCAGGTTTGCAGAACGAGGCGCTGAAAAAGCGCTTTAACATCTCGGTAGGACAAATCATCCAGACACCGGGAAAACTCAAGGAACACGACCGCATAAAAAATGACGTCCCCTATGCGGCAATCATCGCCGCCCAGTCGACATGGCTTGCCTACGACGACAAGAATTTCCAGGGCTATGAGCTGACCCTTGGCGTCCTTGGCCCGCCGGCGCTTGGCAGGCAGGCACAGAACTTCGTACATAGAATACAGGGTATCAACGAGGCAAAGGGCTGGAATAACCAGCTCAACACCGAGCCGGTATTCAACGTCAACGTCATGCGCAAGAAGAAGTTCTACCAGTACCAGGGGCCATCCGGACTGTCTCTGGATGCCTCGATCGATGGCCATGCCGCACTGGGAACGATGTTCACACTGGCGGCGCTGCGTCTTGAAACCCGTTTCGGTTATAACATGCCGGGCGGATTCATGTACTCCCCGGATCCGATAGGGCACAGTATGATTTACGATGCCAGCCTGAACCCGCCCGCGCCGACCAGACCTTCGTGGTATGGGACCGCCTCGGCATCTGCCGTAGCTGTCGCACATAACATCCTGCTGGATGGTAATGTTTTCCGGAACAGCCAAACCCCCGTCGACAAGGAGCCCTACCTTTTCATGCTGACACTGGGGCTTCACTACGAAACCCCCACCTGGGGTGCTCACATGGATCTGAGAATCACGACTGACACGGTAGAAACCTCCGGCCTGAACTCGGCAGAAGATGCAGATAATACCTTTGGTACGCTGATGTTCGAATGGAAGGTATAACCCGGCTTTCACAAACCCGGGCAAAATTTCGTTCCTGTTACAAGGCTGCCGGATAGCACCGGTCTGTCACTCAGGTTGCAGCGTTCCTGTGACAGGTGATTTAGCGTAGGCGCAATCCTCAACCACACCGGGTTGAAGTTCTTCACAAGGGAGAAACAACGTGGTCGACCTGCCTATAGACGAACAATTCACCAGTAAATTCGGCTCCTACACACTGATCACAGGCTTTTTGCTGATCATCCTTGGCGCAGCAGGCCTGTTCCTGCCCGGCGTCATCTCACTGGGTACTGCAATTTTTGTTGCCTGGCTACTGATTGTTGGCGCGATTATCTGGGCCACACATACCTACCGGTATCATGCACGCAGCGTCATGGGCTGGATAAAACCCGCCCTGTTGCTCATCACCGGCGGACTGATGCTGTATAACCCCCTGTCCGGCGTTGCTGCCGTCGGGCTGTTGCTGGCCATTTACCTATTGATGGATGCTTTCGGCAGCTTTGCCCTGGCCCAGTCCATCCATCCGGCCAAAGGCTGGGGGTGGATGGTCTTTAACGGCATCATTTCCGCATTACTGGCCATGCTGTTCCTGATTGGCTGGCCTGCCACCTCGCTGTGGCTGGTCGGACTCTATGTCAGCATCAGCCTGCTGTTTGACGGTGTCGCACTGATTGCTGTCGGCGCCGCGATACGCAAGGCGGACAAGCGCTAGAAACCCATGACCGGCGGACAGGCACACAATGACCATCCACACCTGCAGGCGTATCTCAACCAGGCCAGGCGCTATGCAGCCATCCCTGTCGCCGTGGTCGATGCCGAGGAAAGCCTTGTGCTGCAAGGCTTCGTGGTAGGCGCCAAAGCCCCCATCATGTTACCGTCCTGTTCCGATCCACCGGTTGCCCGTCTCGGGTCGGCAGCACTGGCGGTGATGATGCACTATCAGGAGAACCCGGGGAGCTGAATGTACAGGCTAGTGAAGCGCACACCATGCATATCCTTGTAATTGAAGACGACACCGAAACAGCAAACTATATTGCCCGCGGGCTGAAGCAGCACGGCTACACGGTCGACCTGGCCACAGACGGCAAGGATGGCCTGTTCATGGCACTGGAAAACCCGCATGACATCATCATCCTCGATCGCATGCTGCCGGCGCTGGATGGCCTGTCGATTCTTAAAACCCTGCGCAGTTCGGGTAAACAGACACCGGTTATCCTCCTCAGCGCCATGGGCGAAGTCGACGACCGGGTCGAGGGCTTGAAGGCCGGGGGTGATGACTACCTGGTAAAACCCTTTGCCTTTTCCGAACTGCTGGCGCGCATCGAAGTCTTGCTGCGGCGCGGGGAAATCAAACCCGACAACGGTTTGCTGAAAGTGGCCGACCTTGAGATGGATCGCCTGACACACACGGTAAAACGGGCCGGTAAGGTCATTAACCTGCAACCGCGCGAGTACCTCATTCTCGAATTCCTCATGCAGCACGCCGGCCAGGTCGTCACCCGCACCATGTTACTGGAAAGCGTCTGGGAATATCACTTCGACCCGCAAACCAACATTATCGATGTACACATCAGTCGGCTGCGCAACAAGATTGACAAGGGCTTCACACCGGCCTTGTTGCAAACAGTGCGCGGCGCAGGGTATTGCCTTGGCGAACCCGCGGCGGAACCCGACTGATCCATGCAACACCGCCTCCTGCACAGCTTCAGCTTCCGCCTCGCATTCACCTACATGGCCCTGTTCGGCGCCTCGGTACTATTGCTGCTGTGGTTTATCTACTGGTCGACGGCCGCTTATATGTCCAGGCAGGCCGATGCCACGATTGCCGCCGAGATCACCGGCCTGTCAGAACGCTATGATATGAGCGGCCTCAGCGGCCTGATCGAGGTCATCAACGAAAGACTGTCGCGCAAGCCCACCGGCTCTTCGATCTACCTGCTGACGACAGCCGTCAATACACCCATTGCCGGCAATCTGAACCGCTGGCCGGATGTCCCGCCCGATGAACATGGCTGGCTGAATTTTCGCCTTGAAAACGCCGCGAACGGCAAAAATGAAATTCACCTGGCGCGGGCGCGCAGTTTCACCCTGAGCGGGGATTTCCACCTGCTGGTCGGCCGTGACATTTATGAACTGGAAGAAACCCAACGGCGCATTATTCACGCCCTGGTGCTCGGCTTCGCCATTACCCTGGTGCTGGGCGGGGTTGGTGGCTATGTACTCAGCCATCAGGTCGGTAAACGCCTTGAAACCATCAACACCACCAGCCGGGACATTATGGAAGGCGACCTGTCGCGTCGTATTGCGCAACAACACAGTGGTGACGAGTTTGATTTACTGGCGAGCAACCTCAATGCCATGCTCGATAAAATCGAGGCACTGATGGATAACGT
>JALWRY010000260.1 GCA_027080445.1 Thiohalobacter sp.
CTGTTTCGATATAAATATAAATAGGATTAACGGTCAGTAACTAGCGCGTAATCGGACGGCGCGGGCCCTTGCGCGTACGCGCATTGGTCTTGGTGCGCTGGCCACGCAGCGGCAAACCCCGGCGGTGGCGGATACCACGGTAACAACCCAGATCCATCAGACGCTTGATGCTCATGGAAACTTCGCGCCTCAGATCACCCTCAACCGTGTACTTGCCGACTTCACTGCGGAGCGCTTCAAGTTGATCTTCTGACAGTTCGCCGATTTTTTTATCTTCAGCAATACCCGTCGCCGCGCAAATCTGTTTGGCGCGGGTTGGACCGATACCGTAAATGTGCCTCAAGCCAATTACGGCGTGTTTGTTTTGCGGAATATTGATACCTGCAATACGAGCCATTATGGTTTCCGTCTTTTCGCGACAAAGCGCGTAATTTTACAAATAATAGGGGTCTAAATCAATAGACGTTAATATGCCCGGGACTAGCCCTGACGCTGTTTGTGGCGTGGATCCGTACAGATCACACGCACGACGCCGCTGCGTTTGATAATCTTGCAGTTGCGACACATTTTCTTTACCGATGCACGTACTTTCATTTTCTTAACCCTGCTGCTTAAACCATGCCAACGGCCAGGTTAGCGTTTGTAACCTTCGAGGTTGGCTTTTTTCATAATACCTTCATACTGGTGCGACATCAGGTGCGACTGTATCTGCGCCATGAAGTCCATGACCACAACGACGATAATCAGCAACGATGTACCACCGAAGTAGAAAGGCACATTCCAGTACAAAATCAAAAATTCCGGCAGCAGGCAGACGGCGGTGATGTAGATGGCGCCCGCCAGTGTCAGACGCGTCATCACGCCATCGATATACCTTGCCGTCTGCTCACCGGGGCGAATACCGGGAATAAACGCACCCGACTTCTTCAGGTTGTCTGCGGTATCTTTCGAATCGAAGACAATCGCCGTATAAAAAAAGCAGAAAAATATAATCGCCATGGCATAAAACACGATATACAACGGCTGCCCTGGCGACAGCGCCGAGGAAATATCCTTCAACCAGCCAAAACCTTCATTGCTGCCGAACCACTGCCCGGCGGTGGCCGGGAACAGGATGATGCTCGATGCAAAGATCGGCGGGATAACGCCCGCCATGTTCAGTTTCAACGGCAGGTGCGTACTCTGCGCCGCGTACATCTTGCGCCCCTGCTGACGCTTGGCGTAGTTCACTGTAATACGGCGCTGCCCGCGCTCGACAAACACCACGAAGGCCGTCACGGCAACCGCCAGCGCGAACAGGAACAGAATACTCAGGGTATTCATCTCACCGGTTCGCACCAGTTCCAGCGAGCCACCAATGGCGCGCGGCAAACCGGCAACAATGCCGGAGAAAATGATAATCGATATCCCGTTGCCGATACCGCGCTCGGTGACCTGTTCACCCAGCCACATCAGGAACAGGGTGCCTGTCACCAGGCAGGCTACCGACGAAATCACGAACGGCAAGCCCTGCAAAATAACCAGTGGCTGACCGCCAACCACCTGGCCCTGCAAGGCGGTTGAAATACCGATGGCCTGGAAAGTCGCCAGGACTACCGTGCCGTAGCGCGTGTACTGGGTAATCTTGTGTCGACCCTGCTCGCCTTCCTTTTTCAACTGCTCCAGCGACGGCACCGTGTACGACAGCAACTGCATTATGATCGATGCCGAAATGTACGGCATGATGCCCAGCGCGAACAACGACAGTCGCTTCAGTGCGCCACCCGAAAACATGTTGAACATGTCGAGGATGGTGCCTTTCTGCTGCTCTGCCAGGATTTCCAGCACAACCGGGTCGATGCCCGGCAGCGGAATAAATGATCCGATCCGGAATACCAGTATGGCGCCCAGCACAAAGAAGATGCGTGTACGCAACTCCTTGAGCTTACCCAGCTCACCGAGTCCACCGGTCAGCCCTGCCGCGCCAGCTGCCACCCGGGTTAATCCTCGACCTTGCCGCCGGCGGCTTCGATGGCCGCACGCGCACCTTTCGTCACACGCAGACCTTTCACCGTTACCGCCTGGCTGATCTCACCGGAGGCAATGATTTTAGCGAACAGGGTGCTCTGCTTGAGTATCCCGGCCGCCTTCAGTGAATCGAGGTCAACGGCGCCATCTTCGACGGCTGCCAGTTCGTGCAGGCGCACTTCCTCGGTCACCAGCGACTTGCGCGAGGTAAAGCCGACCTTCGGCAAACGACGCTGCAAGGGCATCTGCCCGCCTTCAAAACCAATCTTGTGGAAACCACCGGAACGTGATTTCTGACCCTTGTGTCCACGACCGGCGGTCTTGCCAAGGCCACTGCCGATACCACGGCCGACACGCTTGGCATCAGGACGGCTGCCAGCGGCAGGTTTCAGTGTATTCAGACGCATATCAGACATCCTCTACCTGCAGCATGTACGCTACCTTGTTAATCATGCCGCGATTTTCCGGTGTATCAATCACTTCGACCGAATGGCGAATGCGGCGCAGGCCAAGCCCGGCCACGCACGCCTTGTGCGATTTCAGTCGTCCGTTGGTGCTCTTTGTCAGAGTCACCTTCAATTTCTTGTCTGCCATGGCTTACTTACCCCAGGATCTCTTCGACCTTTTTGCCGCGCTTGGCTGCCACCATGTCCGGCGAACTCATATCAGCCAGCCCTTTCATGGTTGCGCGCACGACATTGATCGGGTTATTGGTGCCGATACATTTCGCCAGCACATCGCGCACACCGACCACTTCAAAGACGGCGCGCATGGCGCCACCGGCGATAATACCGGTACCTTCGGAAGCCGGTTGCATGTGCACCTTGGCGGCACCGAAAGTCGCTGTAATCGGGTATTGCAGCGTGCCATCCTTGAGGGCGACCTGCTGCATGTTCTTGCGGGCATTTTCCATCGCTTTCTGGATCGCAACCGGCACTTCACGCGCCTTGCCCCGACCGAAGCCAACCTTGCCCTCACCGTCACCCACGACGGTCAGTGCAGCAAAGCCGAATTGACGGCCACCCTTTACCACCTTGGCAACACGATTGATTCCGATCAGCTTTTCCTGCAGACCGTCCGAGTTCGCCTGGTTATCGACATTCGCCATAGTGTAACCCTTACCTAGAATTCCAGACCGCTTTCACGCGCGGCATCCGCCAGCGCCTTCACTCGGCCGTGATATTTAAAACCGGAACGGTCAAACGCGACCGCAGTGATACCAGCCGCTTTGGCCCGTTCAGCCACGGCCCTGCCTATCGCCGCCGCGGCGTCAGCATTTCCCGTGCTCTTCACGTCCTTGCGCAATGCCTTGTCCAGCGTCGAGGCGCTGACCAGGACCTTGTCGCCACTGCCATCGATAACCTGCGCATAAATATGGCGCGGGGTACGGTGGACACACAGACGCGGCCGGCCGAGTTCGCGGATCTTGGCGCGGGTCTTGCGTGCGCGCCGCTGTCGTGATGCTTTCTTGTCCATGCTGATACCTTCGAATTAACTATTTCTTCTTGGCTTCTTTACGCACGATGATTTCATCGGCGTACTTTACGCCCTTGCCCTTGTAGGGTTCCGGCGGACGGTAGGTGCGAATTTCAGCCGCCACCTGTCCAACCTTCTGCTTGTCCATGCCCTTTATAAGCACTTCGGTCTGGCTCGGTGTTTCCACCGTCACGCCCTCAGGCACGACATAATCAATCGGGTGTGAAAAGCCCAGCGTGAGATTCAGCTTCTGTCCCTGTGCCTGCGCACGATAACCGACACCGACCAGCTGGAGTTTTTTCTCAAAGCCTTCAGTAACGCCAAGCACCATATTATTGATCAGGGCCCGCGTTGTACCGGCCATGGCCATGGCTGACTTGGAGCCATCCTTCGGCGCAAAAGTCAGCACATTATCGTTCTGTTCGATCTTAACCGAAGCGTGGATATCCTGCTGCAGCGAGCCCTTGCCACCCTTGACGGTGACAGCCTGGCCACTGAGGGAAAATTCAACACCCTTGGGCAATTCAACCGGATTTTTTGCAACTCTTGACATGGTTATCTACTCATCAGGATACGTAACACAGCACTTCGCCACCTTCTCCGGCAGCGCGTGCGGCACGATCACTCATAACACCTTTCGATGTCGAAACAATGGCAACACCCAGGCCACCCATCACTTTGGGCAGTTCATCCTTTGCCTTGTAAATGCGCAGACCCGGACGACTGACCCGCTTCAGCGTATCGATGACCGGCTGCCCCTCGTAGTATTTGAGTGAAACACTCAGTGATGGCTTGCCGTCTTCGTCCTGTTCGCTGTAGTCAGCGATATAACCTTCGTCTTTCAGCACATTGGCGATGGATCGCTTGAGCTTTGATGAAGGCATTGACACCGACACCTTGCCTGCCCGCTGGCCATTACGGATGCGGGTCAGCATGTCGGCAATAGGATCTGTCATCATAATCTGCGTACCTCTATCTGAATTCTGCGCTGTTACCAGCTGGCCTTGACCAGACCGGGTATGTCACCCTGCATGGCGTGTTCGCGCAATTTGTTGCGCGCGAGACCAAACTTCCGGTAGTAGCCGTGTGGCCGCCCGGTAATACGGCAACGGTTACGCTGGCGGCAGGGACTGGCATTGCGCGGCAGGGCCTGCAACTTCAGCTGCGCGTCATAGCGCTCCTCGTCGGACTTGCTTGCATCAGCGATAATGGCTTTCAGGGCCGCACGCTTTGCCGCATACTTTTTGACCATCTTGGCGCGCTTGATTTCACGCTGGATCATGGATTGTTTGGCCATCTACCGTTTCCTCAGTTCCTGAACGGGAAGTTAAACGCCGCAAGCAACGCGCGACCTTCCTCATCTGTTTTTGCCGTGGTGGTGATATTGATATCCATACCACGCAGGGCATCAATCTTGTCGTAGTCGATTTCCGGGAAAATGATCTGCTCGCTGACACCCATGTTGTAGTTGCCACGACCGTCAAATGACTTGGGGCTCATACCGCGGAAGTCACGGACACGCGGGATCGCGATGGTAATCAGGCGATCCAGGAATTCGAACATGCGTTCACGGCGCAGGGTCACCTTGCAGCCGATCGGCCAGCCTTCGCGCACCTTGAAGCCCGCCACTGACTTGCGCGCATTACACACAATCGGCTTCTGCCCGGAAATCTTTGTCATATCGGAGACAGCATGCTCCATGACCTTGCGATCACCCAGCGCCTCACCGACACCCATATTGATGGTGATCTTGGTTATGCGCGGCACTTCCATCACGTTCTTGTACTGGAACTGCTCCTGGAGCTTGCCGACAACTTCGTCGTGATACTGTTTTTGCAACCTGGCCATCTTCAGTTACTCTCTCAAACGTCCACGACTTCGTC
>JALWRY010000261.1 GCA_027080445.1 Thiohalobacter sp.
TTCTTCCAGCACGCCGTCTTTCGGCGCTGGCACCTCGAAGACCACTTTATCGGTTTCAATATCCACCAGCGACTCATCGCGCTTGACGACATCACCGGGTTTCCTGTTCCAGGACAGGATCGTGCCGTCCGATACGGATTCAGGAAAAACCGGAACCTTGAGTTCAATCGACATCTTTCATCCCTTTGATTTAGCGTTCTGTGAAGTTTCGGGTTCGAGTCCAAGCGCCTCGGCAACCAGACGGTGTTGCTGTTGCAGGTGCAGCCAGGCGTAACCCACGGCCGGCGCGGCCGAGAAGGGTCGTCCGACATAGTGTAGTTGAGACGGGTCAGCCAGGGTCGCGTGCAGGTGGTGCTGAATGGAGAACCATGCCCCCTGGTTCTGCGGTTCTTCCTGGCACCAGATAATTTCCCCGGCATTCGGGTAACGCCCCAGCTGCTTGCACAGCTGCGCTTCGGGAAAGGGATACAGGCGCTCGATACGGATAATGGCAATATCATCGAGCTGCTGCTCACGGCGTTTTTCCAGTAACTCGTAATACACTTTGCCACTGCAAAGTACAACGCGCCGAACGCTGTCTTCCCGCAGCGCGTCAACCTCGGCGATGACCGGCTGGAATTCACCACGACTGAGGTCTTCCAGCGTACTGACCGCCAGCCGGTGACGCAGCAGACTCTTCGGGGACATCACCACCAGCGGTTTTCGGCATTCCAGCATGATCTGTCGACGCAGCAGGTGAAAGATCTGCGCCGGTGTCGTCGGCATGCAGACCTGCATATTGTGTTCAGCACACAACTGGAGGTAGCGTTCCAGCCGTGCCGAGGAATGTTCCGGCCCCTGCCCTTCCATCCCGTGCGGCAGCAACATCACCAGGCCGCACAGTCGGTTCCACTTCTGCTCGCCGGCACTGATAAACTGGTCGATCACCACCTGCGCATTGTTGGCGAAATCACCGAACTGCGCTTCCCAGATTACCAGCGTATTGGGATCCGTCGTGGCGTAGCCATATTCGAAAGCCAGCACCGCTTCTTCCGACAGGAGCGAATTGATCACCAGGAAGTTGGCCTGCCCGTCGCTGATGTTACGCAGTGGTATATAGGCCGAGCCATCCTTCTGACAGTACAGCACAGCGTGGCGGTGGAAAAATGTTCCCCGGCCGCTGTCCTGCCCGGACAGGCGCACGGGATAACCTTCATCCACCAGTGAGGCATAGGCCAGGGTTTCGGCAAAGCCCCAGTCGATCGGCATGGCGCCGGCGGCCATCTTGCGCCGGTTGCCGATAATCTTTGCCACATTCGCATTCAGCTCGAAGCCCTCCGGCAGGCGGTCCAGCCGACGCCACAAGGTACGCAGTCGTTCAATACTGACCGAGGTATCCAGGAATGCGGTGCAGGCCTGCGCAAGATACGGCGCCCAGTCAACCGCCCAGGGGTAGTTGGCTTCCGCTTCCGACACCAGTTCATCGACCACTGTTTCACCGTGATCCAGCCTGTCGCGGTAGGCCTCCAGCATGTGCGTCGCCGACTCGGCATCATATACACCCTGCGCCGCCAGCCTTTCCGCATAGAGAGCGCGCGGCGTCGGGTGATTGCGTATCGCCGCGTACATGACCGGCTGGGTCGCCGTCGGCTCGTCGGCCTCGCTATGACCATGACGGCGGTAGCAGACGAGATCGATCACCACGTCCTTGTGGAAATTCATCCGGTAATCCAGCGCCAGTTGCGTTACATTGATCACCGCCTCCGGGTCATCGCCATTGACGTGAAATATCGGTGCATTGACCATCTTGGCAATGTCCGTGCAGTACAGCGTGGAACGCGCATCGCGCTGGCTGCTGGTGGTAAAACCGATCTGGTTATTGACAACAATATGCACCGTACCCTTGGTCGAGAACCCGCGCGACTGCGACATATTGATGGTTTCCATCACCACGCCCTGGCCGGCAAATGCCGCGTCACCGTGGATCAGCACCGGCACCACCCGTTTCCCGGCATCGTCGCCGCTGCGCTGCTGACGCGCACGCACCGAACCTTCCACCACGGGGCCAACGATTTCCAGGTGGGACGGGTTAAAGGCCAGGTTGATGTGTACCATGGACTTGCCGATCTTCAGGTCGGACGAGAAGCCCTGGTGGTATTTGACATCACCGGAACCGTTAAAATCCTTTCCGGCCTTGCCCTCGAATTCTTCAAACAGCTCGGCAGCCGTCTTGCCGACAATATTGATCAGCACATTGAGCCGGCCACGGTGCGCCATGCCGATGGACACTTCCTTGACACCGTGCGTTGCGCCGCGCCGGATCAGTTCATCGAGCAGTGGAATCAGTGCATCACCACCCTCCAGTGAGAAACGTTTCTGCCCGACGTAACGCGTGTGCAGGTAGCGTTCCAGTCCTTCCGCCGCCGTCAGGCGTTGCAGAATGTGGCGACGTGTAGCCGCATCGAAGGCTGTTTGACCACCAGCCCGTTCGATACGCTCCTGGATCCAGCGCTTCTCCTGCGTTTCGGTAATGTGCATATACTCGGCGCCGACACTGCCACAATAAATCGCCTGCAGCCGCGTGATGATTTCACGCAAGGTGGCATGTTCTCCAATGGCCAGCGAGCCTGTGTCAAAAACGGTATCGAGATCACTGTCGCCGAGGCCATGCGCCTCCAGCGTCAGTTCCACCAGCGCCGGCTTGTCGCGCAAACCCAGCGGGTCGATATCCGCCACCTGGTGCGCACGAAAACGAAACGCATTGATCAGCTGCAGCACCCGAACCTGTTTTTCTTCGTGGGCGGTTGCACCGGGTGGGCAGGGTGCCGGTCGATAGCGCGCATGCGGTTGCCGGGTCATAACCCGGAAGCTTTCACGGATAGCGGCATGCGATGGCTCTGCCCCATTGCCGTTGACCCGGGGCAGGGTCTGGAAAAAGGTTCGCCACTGCGCCGACACGCTGGCCGGATCGCTCAGAAAGCTTTCGTAGAGATCTTCAAGGTAAGCCGCGTTATGACCCGCGAGTTGCGAGTCTTCCCAAAAATCCAGCAAGCCCTTGGGCCGCGTGACATCATCCATTCGGTGTTATCCCTGCCAGTTAATCGACGGCTTTTCGACACTTACTAATATAGGCAATTGTTGCGCCAACTCGGGGCGTTACAGGCATGCGCCGGTATGACGAATTTGAGGTACCCCTGGTTGAGGTTTAGACCGGGATCGGGGTTGCTGCAAGTGGATTCCGGCTAATCCCCGTATAACCCCAGTGGGTCACCGGGATCAACGCCATCCATGAAGGGAATTCGGCGATCGCTGTGCGTGACCTGGTAAACGAGTCCCATCCAGTTACCGACAACCGCTTCAGCCGTGTCGTGCCAGGTATTGTCGAGCAAGTCAGCCAACTGTGGCTCCGGGAATGCCGGTAAATCCGAACCGACAGCACGCGCCTTGTCGAGGCGAAGCCGGTACTCATTCAACAACGCCTGTGCGCGTTGTCCAAAATAATGCTGCGGGAACGGCGGGTAATCCTCACGCTGACCATCTGCCCATAACAGCACCTCGCGCTTGTATTCTTTCAGCAGCGAAACCGTGTCGTATTCCGGGTGCCCCTGGAAGAACACCACGCGCAAACCATCCGCACTGGTCGCCAGGTGGACACCCTCCGCGCTTTCCACCAGCACATGCAGGCCGGCATCGCGGAACTGTTCCGGTGTCACCGCATTCCAGCGCGAGTGCGGCACATCGAAACGGGTGTTCACGTCGTTGACCAGTGGATGCTGCTTGTTCACCACGCGATGCGGGAACACCCCCCACACCTTGTGGCCCTGGGGTATGCGCACCTTGTCATGACGGAACTGTAATACCGCGTGCGTGGCCAGGCAGGAACACAGGGTCGATGTCACATTGTCCAGCGCCCAGTCGGCCACAGCTTTCAGCGGTTCCCAGAAAGGCTGGTTGTCCAGTTGCGGACCAACCACATTGGCGCCGGTGATGATCAATGCATCCAGCCCTTCCTCGCGTACCTTGTCGAAAGGTTCGTAATAGCTGTCGATGTAAGCCTGCGCCTGCTGACTGCGTTGCAGTTCCGGCAAGGTAAAAGGGTGCACATAGAACTGGGCAATCGGGTTGCTTTCGCCGATCAGACGAAAGAACTGCCGCTCGGTGGCCGCCAGCGCGGCGTCCGGCATCATATTCAGCAAGCCCACGTGCAACTCGCGGATATCCTGTTGCGAGGCGCGGTTGGGTGCGAGTACCCGTGTCCCCTCCTGACGGAGGCGATCGAAGGTCGGCAGTGCATTGTGGGCAACCAGTGGCATGAATCAGTCCGTCCGCGCGATGACAGTTTCCAGCAAATCAAGAAAATCCGCCTCGTCGCGCACCTGCGCCACTTCCTGCGACGTCACGGTATAGCCGTGCGGCCCGGCAATCGCTTCGTAACGCGGGATACGCGAATGGAACAGGCGCGGGAATACCCAGCGGGTAAACTCATCCGGGTCCATTTCAGCGGCATACTCCAGGCCCTGTTCGGCCAGGTAGATCGCCAGCTGTTCGGTGAGGAAACCCGGGCGGTAATAGAGCGGCTTGGGATCGCTTTGCGCGCGCTCGATGAGCTTCTGCTCTTCTGCCTTGTCCGTCACCTGGATATAGAGGATCAGGGTATGCTCGACCAGCAGGTCAATCACCGAAGGTTCATCCAGTTCGCACAGGCTCCCCCCTACATCGTTGACGAAATGCGGATAGCCGTAGATCTTCTGCGCCTTGCGGATAAACGCCGGGACATCCCGCATGGCGGCAATCTCCGCCTCGCGGTACTCGGCCTGGCGTTGCACAAACGCGTCCAGCGGCACACCGCCGCGTTCCGGGTCGCCCAGCTTGCCGACAAAACTCAGCACCGGGCCGAGGTCATCGACCTTGATGTTGTTGCGGATGTAGATCCAGTCACGGCGCAGCAGGTCTTTCAGGAACGGCACCTGCATAGCCTGCGCCTTGATCAGGTCGAGGATCGCCTCGTCGAGATAACGGGTGCCGATACGGTAGTCACCGGAGTAATGAAACCAGTCATGCCCGCACAGCAGCGACGACAGGTGGGTCTTGCCGACCCCCGACATCCCCAGCAGGGTTACATTCTTGTGTTTCCAGGCCCGAAACCCGTCAATGTCGAATTTCACCGTTACTACTCCGAAACATTGGAAAGCGTTTGATTATGCGATATTTATCGAAGTCCTGCACGAAAACGCTCAACCCGCCTTATCGGGCGTAACCTCACCGGCCAGTTGACGCAATCCCTGCAGCGCCTGCGCCAGCATCGGGTTGTCGCTTTCGCGCGGGTAAACCATGTAGGCGGGG
>JALWRY010000262.1 GCA_027080445.1 Thiohalobacter sp.
GGGCCTGGGCGTAAACCTTCAGTACGCCAGGGCAGAACTGACGCAGGCGATCGATCAAGGCAGCCTGTGTATAGCCAATCAAATTCAGCAAGGCGTACTGCCCGGTACAGCCGCGACGAATTGCGCAGGTCTTGGACTCACCCCCCAGGGTAACGATGCCTTTGCCAAGATCGAGGGGGACGGCTGGGCTGGCGGCATCAATGTCGGGCTGCTTTACGAGCCCTCCCACGCTACCCGGATTGGGCTGGCCTACCGGTCCCGGATCAATCAGCAACTCACCGGCAATGCCAACTTCAGACGGGTAGACCCGCTTTTCTCGCAAGGCACCTTCCCGATTTTTGTTGATACCAACGTGAATGCTTCCCTCGACCTGCCCCAGTCCATCTCGCTCAGCGCCTATCACGATCTGAGCGCTCGCTGGGCAGTCATGGCGGACGCCACCTGGACCGGCTGGGACTCCTTTAAGGAACTACGCATCAAGTACGACACCTTCCAGCCTGACACCGTGACCAACGAAGACTGGAACAACACCATGCGTTATTCGCTTGGCATCAATTACACAGCCAACAATCACTGGACATTCCGCAGCGGCGTTGCCTTTGACCAGAGCCCGATCCCGGACAATCAACACCGGACGGCGCGTATTCCGGGTGAAGACCGCACCTGGGTTTCTGTCGGCGTGGGTTACCAGATGACACAGACGCTGGGTATCGACATCGGCTACTCGCACCTGTTCGTGAAAGAACCGAAGGTATCGAGTGGTAGCGCGACTTCCGGCACGATCAACGGCGACTACGACGCCAGCGTGGATATCGCCAGCGCGCAACTGGTATGGAATCTCTAGGGATTTAACCAGAGATTTTATGGTGGCAATAAAAAAGCGGCGCCGGTTTTCCGGCGCCGCTTTTTTTATGAATCCGGCTCAGCTTACGCTTTCTTGATCAGAAACTCGTATTTGCCGCCAGCTTCCTTGGATTCGATCAGCTCGTTGCCCGTCTGCTTGGCAAAGGCTTCAAAATCTTTCACAGAACCCGGGTCCGTAGCGATAATGTGCAGCACCTTACCGCTATCCAGTGTTCCGAGTGCCTTTTTCGCGCGCAAAATCGGCAATGGGCAGTTCAGGCCGGATGCGTCTAATTCTTCGTCAAAATTTGCCATCGTAAAGTGCTCCTTAACGTGTGTTCTAAAGTAAACGATTGGTGGTCAGACTCGAAGGCCCGTACTTATAAGGTAAGTCACCGGCAAACGCAAGCAAAAAGCGCCTGAATATCCCATTCTGGATAGCTGTCAGGCTTCACCTCAAACACTGCAAATTAATGATCAGGCGGAAACTTTTCGATTTATTTCCCATCATACCTGGCGAAGCGTCTTGATACAGTAATGCCCTGTATCACAAGCACCATTCCAGTTACATTAGAAGCTCCTAATATTTTTCGACCACCTGCCAGCCCCCCGGTACTTACCCACAAAGCCATGTGCGCTCACTCAGACAATTTGTCAAAACATATCTTGGCGCTCGTGCGACACTGGGTTATTCTGCCCGACGCATGATACGCCGCGCCCTTCAGATTCTTGTCCTGACCCTGTTCCCCCTGCAGTTCTCCCACGGAGAGACTTCCGCCAACCAGCTGCCGGATTTCGGTGACTCCAGTGGCGCACTGATTTCACCGGTCCAGGAACAGGCGCTTGGCGAGGCATTCATGCGCAGCGTGCGCAGCCAGGTAAAGCTGATAAGCGATCCGAACATTACCCGGTATATCAGCCGTCTCGGCGCCCGCCTTGTCGCCAACAGCGACACACCCAACTACCCGTTCACCTTTTTTGTTGTGGACGACCCCTCGATCAATGCTTTCGCCGGACCGGGCGGCTATATCGGGGTACACACAGGACTCCTGCTGGCCACCGAGAATGAAAGTGAACTGGCCGGCGTCATGGCCCATGAAATCTCCCACGTCACCCAGCGCCACCTGCTGCGCGCCTACGAGTCCGCGCAACAACTCAGCCTGCCCACGGCAGCCGCCACCATAGCGGCGATCCTGCTGGGTGTGGCAAGCGGCAGCGCCGATGCCGGTATTGCCGCAGCCACTGCCGTGCAGGCCGGCAGCATCCAGCAACAGCTGAATTTTACCCGCGCCAACGAGAAAGAAGCGGACCGTATCGGCATTCAGACACTCGCACGCTCCGGTATCGACCCCTTTGGCATGCCGACATTCTTCGAACGGCTGTACCAGACGACGCGTCTGTACGGCGCTTCCAGCATCCCCGAATTTCTCAGCACTCACCCGGTTACGACCGATCGTATTGCGGAATCCAGAGCGCGCGCTGCAAAATACGGCCACAGCAAGGAACGCGACACACTGGAATTTGAGCTGATAAAAATGCGCCTGGCTGTCCAGCATACCCGCACCCCCGGGCGCATGCTGCGCGGTCTCCAGGCCGAAAAAGGCCCGGCACAACGCTATGGCATTGCCCTGGCCGACTGGCGTATCGGCAAAAAAGCCGACGCGCGCAGACAGCTTGTCCGACTCAGGAAATCCGACCCGGACCGCATCCTTTACCGCACCACCCTCGCCCGCCTGCTCATGGACGAGGGCAAAACCCGTGAAGGACTCAAACTCTTCGAGGACACCCTGCGCCTCTATCCCGGCGACCCGGTCGTTGGGCAGTATTATGCCGAGGCCCTGCTCCTGGCCAACAAGGCCGGCAAGGCACGCGAGCTTATCCTGATGCTGTTGCATGATGAGCACGCGCGCACCGTGCCAATCTACAAGCTCTGGGCCCGCGCCACCAGCATTGCCGGGCCAGCCTGGGAGACGCGCTTCGCCTCCGCCGAACTGTACGCGATGACCGGCAACCTGCCCCTTGCCATTGACCAGCTCAACCAGGCGCTGAAACTCAAGGGGCTGAACGATTATGACCGCGCCAGGGTTCAGGCCAGGCTGCATGATTTCAAATCGCTCCTCGCCAAGCGCAAGGAACGGGAATAAAACGGCGACAAACCCCGTCTTCGCGCTTGTGGACTGACAAAGTACCTGGTCCGGGACAACCGGTTTCCGGCCGTTCAATGCCCACGGGGCTTGCTTTGACTCCCTGGAAACAGGGGTCTATAGTCGCGAAAGCTTTAGGATTATTGCAGGTAAAAAAACCGTCAGGTCACTGATACAACAACCACTCTGAAAGCGCATTGTAAGGAGGATCAAAGATGCGGAAATTTCCCGGCATCCTGAAAACAGCAAGCTCTGTGCTGGCGATTGCGGGCAGCCTCGCGTTGTTACCCGTCACCGGCAACGCGGCCGAAGCACAAACGGCTTCCGTCACCGAACAGGGAAAAGCCCTGGCGTTCAATCGCAAAAAAGGCAACTGCCTCGCCTGCCACCAGATAGAAGGTGGCAAACTGGCCGGCAACATCGGCCCACCCCTCGTCTCAATGAAGGCGCGTTTCCCGGATAAAGCCAAACTACGCGCCCAGATCTGGGATGCAACACGCGCCAATCCCAACACCATCATGCCGCCTTTCGGTCGTAACAAGATCCTCAGTGAAGGCGAGATCGATAAAATTGTTGAATTTATCTACACGCTGTAAAGGCGTGAAGTTCAATCAGGAGAGATACCAGTGATTAACATGAAACGCAGAACCTTCCTGAAAGGCTCCGTAGCTGCCAGCGCGGTAAGCGCCGCCGTGGGTGTGGGCCTGTTGACCCCGCGCGCCGTTCTCGCCGCCTGGCCAACCAACGCCTTCAAGGCAACCAGCGTAGACGCTGCGCTCGATGCACTCGATGGTACACACGCAGCGGCAAACTCGGACAAGGTTCAGATCGATGCGCCTGACCTGGGTGAAAACAGTGCCGTGGTTCCTGTCAAGATCTACAGCCAGCTGGACAACATCGAGTCCATGAGCATTATCGTCGAGAAAAACGTCAACCCACTGGCGGCCTCTTTTGTACTTGGCCCCGGGGTAGAAGGTTTTATCAACACCCGTATCAAAATGGCCAAAACCTCTAACGTGATTGCCGTCGTCAAGGCAGGCGGCAAACTGTACAGCGCGAAGAAAGAGGTCAAGATCACCATCGGCGGTTGCGGCGGTTAACCAGGATTTCAGAGGAAAGCACTATGTCAACTATCAAAATTCGGGCAAAAGCCGGCGGCAAGGTCACCAAGGTCAGCGCGCTGATCGACCACCCCATGGAAACCGGCATGCGTAAAAACAAGAAAACGGGCAAGAAGATTCCTGCTCATTTCATCCAGGAAGTGGTATGCGAACTGAACGGCGTCGTTGTGCTGACAGCACTGTGGGGTCCCGCGGTCTCGAAGCGTCCGTTCCTGCAGTTCAAGCTTGATAACGCCAAAAAAGGCGACACGATCAAGCTGAGCTGGGTCGATAACAAGGGCGAGAAAGACTCCGCCGAGGCCAAGATTGCCTGATTCCATTCAGGCCATCCAACCGACTACCACCTATACCGGAGGCAGACAAATTATGAAAAAACTGCTCACTATTGCCGCAACGCTTGGTCTGATGTGTACTGGATCAATCGCGGTTCAGGCCAGCCCACAGCAGGACCTGAAAGCATTCCGCAGCTATTTTGCCAAACGCTTCCCCGATGTTCCCTTCCAGGAATTTGCCAATGGCGTGTACGCCATTGACAAGGCATCGCGGGCACAATGGGAATCCATCGAGGAATTTCCACCTTACGAACTCAGTGTCGACAAAGGCAAGGCACTGTTTGAAAAACCCTTCAAAAACGGCAAGACCTACGCCAGCTGCTTCCGCAACGGCGGCATCGGCATCAAGCAGGACTATCCCTACTTCGATACCGCCAGCGGCGAAGTCGTTACCCTGGAAGGTGCAATCAATGCCTGCCGGGTCAAAAACGGCGAGAAGCCGCTGGGCTGGAAAAAAGGCAAGATCGCCGATATTTCCGCCTACATGGCCTACACGTCACGTGGCAACAAGATCAACGTCAAAATTCCGTCTGATCCTCGTGCGATCGCGGCCTACGAACAGGGCAAGAACTTTTTCTACGCCAAGCGTGGCCAGCTGAACATGTCCTGTGCCGATTGCCACCAGTGGAATGCCGGTAACCGTATTCGTGCCGACCTGTTGAGTCCGGCACTCGGACACGTTACCCATTTCCCGGTATACCGTTCCAAATGGGGCGCACTGGGCACATTGCACCGGCGTTACGGCGGCTGTAACAAGCAGGTTCGCTTCAAGCCCTTCAAGGCCCAGAGCCCGGAGTACAAGACACTGGAGTACTTCGAAAGCTATATGAGCAACGGCCTGAAACTCAACGGCCCGGGCGCTCGCAAGTAACTGCCAGTCAAGCCTGAAAGCCCGGTCATCGACCGGGCTTTTTTGTTTCCGGCAATCGGAATAAACTCCCCGAACTGACGTCTTTCCAGAAACCCCGTCAAACCGCTCAAACATCAACCCCGGGAAAACCAGCATGAACATCAGTCGCCGTGAATTTCTCCAGATGCTCGCCGTTGCCAGCGCCTCAGGCATTTCGCTGAGTGGCTGCGATTCAGACAAAGCCCCCGCTTCAGCCGGTGTAGCAAACAAGCCGGGGCCACTTGAACCCTACGAAATGCTGCCCTATGGCAATGTTTCGCTGATGCACTACACAGACTGTCACGCACAATTGCAGCCAATCTACTTCCGGGAGCCGAATATCAACCTGGGTATTGGCAACATGCGCGGCAAACCGCCACATATGGTCGGCGATAAATTCCTCGCCTACTACGGCATCAAGCCCGGCTCCCGCGAGGCCTATGCCTTCACCTACCTGAACTTTACCGAGGCGGCGAAAAAGTTCGGTAAGGTCGGCGGTTTCTCACACTTTGCCACGCTACTGAAAAAAGTCCGCGCACAACGCCCGGGGGCGCTGCTGCTGGACGGTGGCGACACCTGGCAAGGCTCGGGTACTGCCTACTGGACCAAGGCCCAGGATATGGTCGATGCCCAGAAGCTGATCGGCGTGGACATCATGACCGCCCACTGGGAAATGACCTATGGCGCCGACCGCGTGACTGAAATTATCGAGAAGGATTTCAAGGGCAAGATCGATTTCGTCGCCCAGAACATTTTCAATAACGAATGGGAAGAACCTGTCTTCAAGCCGTACGTGATCAAGGAAATCAACGGGGTGCCGACCGCCATCATCGGCCAGGCTTTCCCTTACACCCCCATCGCCAATCCCCGCTACATGATCCCGGACTGGAGCTTCGGCATCCGCGATGATCGTATGCAGAAAATGGTCGACAAGGCGCGCGGTGAAGGCGCCCAGGTGGTCATTCTCCTGTCCCACAACGGTATGGATGTCGACCTCAAAATGGCCTCGCGGGTAACCGGTATCGACGCCATCATGGGCGGCCACACCCACGACGCCATCCCGCGCCCGGTCATTGTCGATAACGCCGGCGGCAAGACACTGGTGACCAATGCCGGCTCGAATGGCAAGTTCCTTGCCGTACTCGACCTGGATGTGCGCAACGGCAAGGTACAGGGCTACCGCTACCACCTGATGCCGATCTTCTCCAACCTGCTGGAGCCGGACGCCGAGATGGAAGCCCATATCAACAAGGTTCGCGCGCCCTACAAGGACAAACTGGCCGAGAAACTGGCGGTCACGGATGAACTGCTGTATCGCCGGGGGAACTTCAACGGTACATTCGACCAGTTGATTTGCGACGCATTGATGGATGTCCAGGGCGCCGAGATCGCCCTGTCACCCGGCTTCCGCTGGGGCGTAAGCGTCTTGCCAGGCGAGGCGATTACCTTTGACCACGTCATGACACAGACGGCCATCACCTACCCGACCGTAACGCTCAACAACACCAAGGGGAGCCGCATCAAGGAAATCCTCGAGGACGTGGCCGACAACCTGTTCAACAAGGACCCCTACTACCAGCAGGGCGGCGATATGGTGCGTGTGGGCGGGCTGAAATACAGCATTGACCCTGACGCCAGCATAGGCTCACGCATCAGCGACATGGAACTCGACGGCAAGCCGATCAGCGCCGACAAGGAATACTCGGTTGCCGGCTGGGCCAGCGTCGGACAACCCCTGGAAGGCAAGCCGATCTGGGATGTCGTCAGTGAGTACCTGCGTGACAAAAAGACTATCTCGCACCTGGAACTCAACCAGCCGCTGATCAAGGGTGCAAAAGGCAACCCGGGGTATGAGGCCTGAGAGAAAGCCCGAAGAGCTGCCGAGGGCGCTGCGCGCTTCCTGAAGAACTTATCTCGTCATTGCACCCCAAGAGTACTTCCTCAGGATGTCTTCGCCATCCTTCAGGGCGCGAGCGCAGCGCGGCAACCTCTTCGGGTCTGGCGCTAACCTGACGGAGATTACCACGTCGCTCCGCTCCTCGTAATGACGGGTTGTTTGGTGGGTCGTATAGGATTCGAACCTATGACCAATTGGTTAAAAGCCAACTGCTCTACCAACTGAGCTAACGACCCGTTTGGAACGCGGGGATGATACCGGACACGGAGAAAATGGCAAGCCTGCGCACTTGAAACAGGCTCGCCCGTCAACAGGATACTTGATCAAACGGCTTCGAGTCGCCGTAGCGCCTTGGGCAGCAAGTGCATATCGACCAGTGCGGTCAGCAGTGCTGCGATAAAACTGGCATCCGCCTCATAAACCATCTTGTAGTACTGGATTTTCATGGTCAGGGCGCTGCCCAGAACGATACCGGCAAAGGCGATAAACGACCCGAGCGCCAGCGTGGAGATACCGGTAATGCCCTGACCGATGGTGCAACCCAGGCCCAGCACGCCACCGAAGCCCATGAAAATGGCGCCGGTAACATGGTTGAGAAAATCCCTGAAGGAGGCAAACCACTCAAAACGGAAACTGCGGCTCAACAATGACCAGAGCAGTGAGCCCAGAATCACCCCGGCCACTGCCATCACACCGAAGGTCAGATAGGCGGAATTAAACCCGGATACGGAATACCCGGCCGTTTGCCCCATGGGATTGATGAAGGTAAAGGACTGTGGCATCAGTGGCCGGGTATCGGCCGGCTTGCCGGCGTCCGATTCCGCGAGAAAGTCCCACTGCTGGGCATAGGAACGCAGGGTGTACTGGTCACCATCGATGTCGATCTGTACATTGCTGGTGACATACCAGGCGGCCAACACGGCCAGACCCACGGCCAGCCCTCCCAGTACGTTGTCGAACCTGCCACGGAAATCACGCGACCTGAAGGCAATGAACAGCAGCAATACACCCAGCGCGCCACCGATCACCAGGCGCGCCGTAGCCGCACCGTCGCTGCCGGCCACCAGCGTGCCAAGATCCTGGCTGGAACCCAGATCAATGGCCAGCGGGCGAATCCAGTTGTAGAAAAGTACCGTAAACAGTGTCTGGTCCGAGCCCGGAAACGGGTTGACCATGAAATAGGCAATCACCGCAATGACCGCGAATACCAGGATAGATTTGAGATTGCCCCCGCCTATGCGCACCAGGCACTTGTTGCCACAACCGCTGGCCAGCGTCATGCCAATGCCGAACATAATGCCCCCCAGCAGATTCTCGGCCCAGATCAACTGGGACCCGCGGTAGGGCGGATAGGTTGTAGCCGCGTTGACCAGCCCGTAGTGCTCAAGCGCCGTCACCCCCAGCAAGGCAATGGCAATGGCGAACAACCAGGCGCGAAAACGCCCGGTATCACCCATATTGACCCAGTCGGACACGGCGCCCATGGTGCAAAAATTGGTTTTATTGACAATAGCGCCCATCAGCAGCGCAATGCCAAAAATGGCCCAGAGGAAAAAAGACTGGGCGGAAGCAAAACTGTCAAACGTCATAGCGGGACGTCCTCTGACTGAAATCGATCATGACTGGTAGCAGGTAGGATCATCCACTCCCGCCGCTGCAAAACCGGCAGCGCGCAAGCGGCAGGAATCACATTTTCCGCAAGCCCGACCCGCCGCATCAGCGGCGTAGCAGGACACCGTCAGCCCGTAATCTACACCAAGCCGGGTTCCGGTACGGATAATGTCCGCCTTGCTCAGATCAATAAGCGGGGCGCGTACCTGAAAAACACCACCCTCGACACCTGCCCGGGTAGCTAGACGACAAAGACGCTGGAACGCCTCGATATATTCCGGCCGACAATCCGGGTAGCCAGAATAATCGACGGCATTGACCCCGATAAACAGATCCCGGGCGCCCAGTACCTCGGCCCAGGCCAGCGCCAGCGAGAGAAAAATCGTATTGCGGGCAGGCACATAGGTAACCGGTATACCTTCGATAGGCTGTTCCGGCACAGCAATATTCCTGTCGGTCAGCGCAGACCCGCCAAACGCACCGAGGTCCAGGGGTATTATCTTGTGCTCCACCACGCCCAGGGCGCCGGCCACACGTTTTGCCGCTTGCAGCTCCGCATGGTGCCGCTGCCCGTAATCCAGGCTCAGCGCATGGCATTCGAAGCCCTGTTCACGCGCCAGCGCCAGCACAGTGGCAGAATCCAGTCCGCCGGACAACAGGACCACCGCCCTGCGCTCAACGTCCTGGCTCATCGCCCCACAGGATCTTGTGTAACTGAAGCTGGAAACGCACCGGCAAGCGGTCCTCCAGTATCCATTCCGCCAGCTCGGTGGCATCCTGCTGACCGGAAACGGGGGAGAACAGGATTTCGCAGCGACCGGCAATGCGCTGCTGCTCCATAATCTGGCGCGCCCACAGGTAATCGTCACGGTTGCAGATCACGAATTTCACCTGGTCGCGTGGCGTCAGGTAGCCGAGGTTTTCAAAGTGGTTCTTATCGACTTCCCCGGAGCCCGGGGTTTTGAGGTCCATCACTTTCATCACGCGCGGGTCGACCTGGCTGACATCCAGCGCACCGCTGGTTTCGAGCGAGACCTGGTAGCCGGCGTCACACAGGCGTTCCAGCAACAGCAGACAGGCCGGCTGCGCCAGCGGTTCGCCGCCTGTCACCGTCACATGCTGCACCTGGTAACGCGCCACCCGGGCCACCACATCGTTGGTCGCCATGTATTCCCCGCCCCGGAACGCATACTCGGTATCGCAGTACTGGCAACGCAGCGGGCAACCGGTCAGGCGAACAAATACCGTCGGCAGTCCCACAGTGGTTGACTCCCCCTGCAGGGAAACAAATACCTCACTGACGCGCAGCCGTTCGGCCAGCTGGTGTGAGGATGTGTGAGGCAGTGGCTTCATGACGCTATCTTACCATCAATGCCACGATAGCTACTTTGCCGGGATATGCCCCTCCCGCTTCATGCGATCCAGCCTTTCCTGCGCCAGCTTTGCGGTCGAGGTGCCCGGGAAACGCCTGACCACCTGCCCCAGCATCTGTGCAGCGTCCTTCCAGGCTTTCAGTTCATAGTGACTGTAACCCATTTTCAGCATTGCACCGGGGACCTTGGGGCTGTCCGGGTAGTCCTTCAACAAGGCCCCGAATTCTTTCAGCGCCGTCCTGAAATCCCGCGTAACGTAGTAAACCTCACCCAGCCAGTACTGTGCATTGTCAGCGTAACGGCTGCCCGGGTATTGCTTCAGGAACCCGCGAAAGGCGGCAGCGGCTTCGTCGTAGCGCAGTTCATTCAATATCGCCAGCGCCTTATCGTAAGCCTTGCGTTCGGCCGCCGGGTCCAGCGCCGGCACGGGTGCAGGCGACGGTGTGCCGGCAGCCGGCGTTGTCACAGAAGGCGCCTGACGGCCTGTCATAACCGGCGGTTTGATTGCACCGGCCGGCGGGGTGCTCCCGGCGCCCGCAGCAGGCGCTGATCCTGCCGCCTGTACACCCGCAGTCTCCAGACGGTGCAGGCGACGGTCGATGTCAACGTACAGGTCACGCTGGCGCTTTTTCAGGCTTTCCATCCGGTGCGCCTGCACTTCCAGTTCACCGCGCAACTGCTGTGTCTGTTTTTGCAGCGAAGACACCTGCTCAAACAAGTCCACCAGACCCCGGCTGTCCAGCTTGCGCTCCAGCTGCTGGATACGGGTTTCCAGTTCGGCCTTGCTGACCGACCAGGCCGGCGCTGCGAACAGCAAGCCGGCCACAAGCATGCCCCTAGTGACCCACATAGACCAGTTCCACGCGACGGTTCATGCTCCAGGCGGATTCATCGTGCCCTTCGACAGCCGGTTTTTCCTCGCCGTAGCTCACCGTGGTGATTTGTTGCGGGGAGACACCCTGAAATTCAAGCATGCGGCGTACCGCCTGGGCGCGGCGTTCGCCCAGCGCAATATTGTATTCACGCGAACCACGTTCGTCGGTATGACCCTCGACCGAAACCTTGACATCCGGGTGGGCGGACAGGAATGCCGCGTGTGCTGCGATCAACTCACGGTCCGGTTCCGCGACTTCATCGCTGTCGAAGGCGAAGTAGATCACACGTTGCGACAAGGGGCTGTTGGGATCGGACAGGGATTCGATACTCAGGTCGCCGTAGTCGGAAACGCCACTTGTGGTTGCCCCTTCATCTGCACCGGCAACATTCCCGTTGCCATGATCCTCCACGGCAACCCCGCCTTCCTTGCTACCACCCGTCGAGCTGCATGCCGCCAGCCAGCCGAGCACGGCCGTTATCACCAGAAGTTTGATCAGTTTCATTTGTTACGCTCCTTTGCCAAATTTTAAATCGATTCTACGGAGACCAGACCGGCTCCCTCACATCACCTTTCTGCACACTCAGACGCTGACGAAAACGGCCATCACTCGATACGGCCGCCAGTACACCACGATGCCCGGCCTCGGTGGCATAGATAATCATGCTGCCATTCGGCGCAAAGCTGGGTGACTCATCCAGCTTGCCGTCGCTCACGACATGGAACAGACCACTGTCGAGATCCAGTACGGCAATGCGATAACGTCCACCTTCACCATTGACCATCGCCAGGTGTCGACCATCCGGTGAAAAATCGGCGCTGGCATTGTAGCTGCCTTCAAAGGTCAGGCGTTTTGCCTGACCGCCGGCAGACGACATCCGGTAAAGCTGTGGACTGCCGCCGCGGTCAGAGGTAAATACCAGGCTTTTCCCGTCGGGCGACCAGACCGGCTCGGTATCGATAGCCGGGCCGAATGTCAGGCGTTTCAGATGACCGTCTTTCAGGCGCAGCACATAGATTTCCGGGTTACCGTCGCGTGACAGCGTCAGCGCCAACCGGCTGCCGTCCGGTGACCAGGCGGGCGCGCCGTTAATACCGGTAAACCCCGCCACCTTGCGGCGCTTGCCGCTACCGGTATCCTGGATGTAAATCGAGGCCCGGCGTTTTTCAAACGAGACGTACGCCAGTTGACGACCATCCGGCGACCAGGCCGGCGACATCAATGGCTGACGGGAGGTCAGCAGGGTGCGGGCATTAAACCCGTCGCTGTCTGCGAGCAGCAGGCGATATTCCTTGTAGCCGGCTTTTTTATCGACTTCCACGTAGGCGATGTGGGTGGCAAACGCGCCCGGCTCACCGGTGAGTTTCTGGTAGATCATATCGCTGATGCGGTGCGCCACGTAGCGTAACTGGGCGGCCGTGGCGGGAATACTGTGACCGGTGATCTGGCGCCCGCGATAGACGTCGAACAGGCGGAACTGGATACGGTACTTGTCCGTACCGGCGGTCTCGACCTTGCCAATCACCAGGTTATCCACGCCCAGCGTCCGCCAGTCCTGGAAACGCACCTGTTTGACCTCGGAAGGTTTCGACAGCATGTCACGTTCGTCCAGTGGCGCAAAACGGCCACTGCGCGCCAGGTCGGCCGCGATAATGCCGGACACATCCTGCGGGGGCGGGTAACGGTTATTGCTGATATCGAACGGCACCACGGCAATCGGCGCAGCACCCTCCATGCCCCGGGTGATTTCAATGGTCAGTGCCGCCTGCGCCAGGCCCGTGAACAACATCGACAAAACAAACAGCAGGTTTATACAGATTTTTCTTTTCATGAATCAGGATTGAACTCGAACGTGATTGAACGGAATTTTTCCATAACCTCGGGGTCCTTCGGCACGGGCAGCGGCGAAGCCCTGAACACGGCCGCTTCCACGGACCGGTCAAAGGCTTCGTTACCACTGCCACGCACAATTTTTACATCCACCACCTCACCCCCGGGGATCAACCTGACATTTACGCTACACGACAGGCTGGCGTTACTGCCGGACGGGCGGATCCAGCTTCGCTGGACCTTCTCCTTGATGTACAGGCCGTACTGGTCAACTATACGCTGCATTGCCGATTCGCGCTGCGCACGCAGACGCTCCTGCTCGGCGGCAAGACGTTCGCGCATTTCACGTTCAGCCGCCGCCTTCTTGCGCGCCTCCTCGGCCCTGCGTTGCTTCTCTGCCTCGGCTTTCCGGCGGGCTTCCTCGGCCTTGCGTTGCTTCTCTGCGAGCGCCTTCTTGCGCGCAGCTTCTGCCCGGCGCTTTTTCTCCGCCTCGGCCTTTTTTTTCTGTTCGGCCCTGCGGCGTTTTTCCGCCTCGGCTTTCTTGTGCGCCATTGCCGCCTGGCGACGCTTTTCGGCTTCCGCTTTTTTCTTCTGCTCGGCCTTGCGGCGTTTATCCGCCTCGGCTTTTCGACGGGCTTCCTCGACCTTGCGCTGCTTCTCTGCGAGCGCCTTCTTGCGCGCGGCTTCCGCCTGCCGCTGTTTCAGCCGCCGGGCTTCCTCAAGCTGCTTTTTGTGCTCAATCTCGGCATCCAGCCGGTGCGCATCGATGGCCACCGCCTGTATCGGCGCCGGTTTGCGCGCAATGCTGGGCGCAGGACTCCAGTCCAGACTGAACACCAGCACGGCCAGCAGCGCCAGGTGCGCAAGCACAGCATAGACAACAGAACGCGGGGATTCGCGCAAAAATCGTAACAGTTCGCGAATATCAGCCTCCTTCTCCGGGCGGTTCCGTCACCAGCCCGACACGCTGTGCCCCGGCCTGTTGCAACAGCGACATCGCCTCTACCACCCGGCCATAGTCCACCCCGGCATCGCCCCGCACCAGCACGGCGGCGCCTGGCCGGCGCCGCAACACCACGCTGACGCGCGCAACCAGCGTATCCGCATCGATCGCCTGTTTGGGATCACCGCCTATATTGAGGAAAAACCGTCCTTTGGCATCCACACTCAGCACCAGCGGGTTTTTCTGCTCACCCGCCATCGGCTCGGCATTGGCCTGCGGCAGCTCGACTTCCACGCCCTGGTTCAGTAACGGCGCAGTAACCATGAAGATCACCAGCATCACCAGCATGACATCAATGTAGGGCACGACATTGATATCTGCGATGGGGCGCTTGCGGGGACGCTGTCTGGCCATAACAGGGAATCAGCTATGTGCCTGGCGCTGCAGGATGTTGGAAAATTCTTCCAGGAAATTGTCATAGCGGTTTTCCAGCCGCTCGACATCATTGGAATAACGGTTATAGGCAATTACCGCCGGTATCGCGGCAAACAGGCCCATCGCGGTAGCAATCAGTGCCTCGGCGATACCCGGCGCCACCATCGACAGCGTCGCCTGGTGTACGTTCGACAAGCCGCGAAAGGCATTCATGATGCCCCACACTGTACCAAACAAACCCACATAGGGACTTGTCGAGCCGACTGTCGCAAGAAACGACAGGTGTGTTTCCAGCTCGTCGATCTCCCGTGACAGCGCCACCCGCATACCGCGCTGGGCGCCTTCCACGACGGCCATGGGATCCACCCCGCTCTGTTTTCGCAGACGGCTGAACTCCTTGAAGCCGGCATTAAAAATATTCGGCAGTCCACGCAAGGCCTCATCACCCTGCGACACCTGGTGGTACAGGGTTGCCAGGTCGCCCCCCGACCAGAAACGCTCCTCGAAGGCCTCGGCTTCATCGTTCGCCTCGGCCAGCGCGGTACGCTTGCGGAAAATCATGCTCCACGAAGCAATGGAAACCGATAAGAGCAGTAACAGAACCATCTGCACTACCAGGCTGGCGCCGCTGACAAGACTGAAAAACGAGAGATCAGCAGACATCGGACAAGGCCTCCAGGATAAAAGCAGGAATGGGGGAAGGACGAAACGAGACGGCATCGACACAGGCGATACGTATTTTTCCGCTGCAGAGTACAGAGGACCCGTTACACCGGCGAACTTGCTGGTCGAACGTCAGGCTCGCGCGCTTTTGTTCGCTCACAGCGGCGCTGACCTCGAGCGCATCGTTAAAGTGCGCCGGCTGATGGAAATCAATCTGTATGGAATGCACAGTAAAAAGAATCCCCTGTTCTGTGCGCAAACGGTCCTGCTCGAATCCGAGCGTACGCAGCCGCTCTGTTCTGGCCCGCTCCATGAACTTCAGGTAATTGGCGTAGTACACCACACCGCCACTGTCGGTGTCTTCATAGTACACGCGAACCGGCCAGATAAACTGCGACAAAATCATCCCTCTCAGTGACCGCAGCAACAGGAAAAGATTCCTGCCACGCCGCCCTGTTGCAATACAAACTTTCAGCCGCGTAGCTTACCGGTGCAGCAATCGCTTTGCACCTGTGTAAACGCCAGGCAAAAAAAACGCGGTCTGGGGGACCGCGTAATTCCCATGGGCGGGGAATTGAAGCCTGATTTATCACCAGGAGGAAAACGGGCCGTCTCCGGCCTGTACAACACGCGTATGCAACAACTACTGCTTCGCCTCCCTGGCCTGCCGCACCCGCGTATACTCATGTTGATCCAGCAAACCGTCATGGTTGACGTCCGCCGAATCGAAAGCCTGCTCAACGCCTGTCACCGAACGCGCTTCCACACGGCTGACATAGCCGTTGTGATCACTATCCAGGTGGACAAAACTCACCATCCCGTAGGCATCAACCGATACCGCCGTATCAGCAGCATGGACCGGCATCGACATGGCACAGGTGAGAAACAAGACATTCAGTGCTTTCATAAATCCTCGAAATCCTTTCATGCGGTTTCCTGATACAGACTGAACCAGCAAGGGACATGCCATTTTCCAAAAAGCGCGCCGGCACAACTGCTTGCTGAAGCCGTGCACGCCTGGAACGAATTTTTTCCGCGGCAAACCGTGGATTTCGTTCCCTGATGGAGACAGATGGCGGGGTTAAAGTGATAACTTGAGGTACGACAAGGGCTTGGGCTGTCGCCAGACGGCGACAGCCGTGTAGGCGGGCAAAATCAGCTTGCCGCGCGTGCGCCCTTGAACTGGGAAGGATTGAGGTGATGCTTGTGCAGCAGCTTGTAAAACTCCGTTCGGTTCCGTTTGGCGATACGCGCCGCCTGGCTTACGTTGCCACTGGTAATCTGTAACAACTGGGTGAGGTACTCGCGTTCGAAACGGGAACGCGCATCGGCAAAGGCCGGCATTTCCTCGTTCGCTTCGTCGCGTAGCGCACGCTGTACCAGGCTTGCCGGGATCAGCGAGGTGGTGGTGAAAGCGACCGATTGCTCGACGACGTTGTAGAGCTGGCGCACATTCCCCGGCCAGGGCGCGGACAACAGGACTTCCATGGCCTCCGGTGCAAAGCCCTTAACGCCCTTGCGGGACGCATCGGCAAGATTGTTCAACACGTGATTGGCCAGCAGCGGGATATCTTCGCGTCGCTCTATCAACGACGGGATGTCCAGCGTCACGACATTCAGCCGGTAGTACAGGTCTTCCCGGAAATGGCCGCTGTTGCGCAGTTCATCCAGATCCCGATGTGTCGCGGAAATGATGCGAACGTCCACCGGCACGGAATAGGTTGAGCCTACGGGTCGTACTGCGCGCTCCTGTATCGCCCGTAACAGTTTGACCTGGAAGGTCATGGGCATGTCGCCAATCTCGTCGAGGAACAACGTGCCGCCCTCGGCTGCCTGGAACAGGCCCTTGTGCTCACGGGTCGCCCCGGTAAAAGAACCCTTGGCGTGGCCGAAGAACTCGGACTCAAACAGACTTTCGGGAATGGCGCTGCAGTTGACGGCAACGAATTCCTTGTCAGCGCGCGGGCTGGCCCGGTGAATGGCCTGCGCCAGCACTTCCTTGCCTGTGCCGCTCTGACCGTGGATAAACACACTCGCCGCGCTGGCAGCCACCAGGCGCGCCTGGCCGAGGAGGTCTTCCATCAGCGGACTGCGGGTCACAATGCCCTGACGCCATTCCGCGACAGAGGATGCCTCGGAACGGGTCTGACGTTCCCCGGTAACGCGTAATGCGCGGGTGACCTGTTCAAGCAAGTCCTTGCTGTCAAACGGCTTGGTCAGGTAACCGAACACGCCCCGGCTGGTTGCATCGACCGCATCGGGAATGCTGCCGTGGGCGGTCAGGATGATCACCGGCAGGGCCGGACTGCGTCGATGGATCTGGTCGAACAGCGTCATGCCATCCATGCCATCCATACGTAAGTCCGTGATTACCAAGTGAGGTTGGAAGGTAGGGATCTGGGCAACGGCCTTTTCTCCGCTCTCAACCGCAGCCACTTCGTAGCCCACAGCCGACAGGCGCATGGACAACAGCCGCAACAGGGCGGGGTCATCGTCTACGACCATCACACGATAACGACAGGCACTCATTCCTACTCCTTCCGACCCTTATGGTCAGTTACGTTGCTGAATACTTTGCTCAATGTCGGTGAGTTCATGCAACTGCCGTTCCAACTCTTCGACACGTGTATCAGCCTGCTTCAATTTTGTACGTAATTCAGTGATTTTATCACCCGCCCAGAGCTGTTCGCCGATAATTTGCTCGAGCAGCGCGGCCAGTGCATTGGCGCTGTCGCTCGCCGAAGCCTTATCGAGCCCTTTCAGCAATGACAGCGCCCTGGACTGGTCACGCACCAGCTTTGGGCCTTCCGTCAGCAACAATACCAGCCGCAAGCGGCTGCGCGGTGAGGGGGAACGGGCAAAATCCTGCTCACGGCGCTTCAGCGTGCGTTGCAGTTTATCATCCGGCAGCTCACGGATGCGATTCCATTCCTCCAGCCAGTAGGCGGCATCATCCACCCGCACCGCCAGAGGAACAGGGCCGTCAGTGCGCTGCACCGTCACCGGCTGGCACCCGGCAAGCAGGACAAATACAATAAAAATTAATAACTTACTCACCCACGCTCTCCGATCTGTGTATTGGCAGCACCACTCGCAGACAGGCACCGGTGTCTTCACTCTCGATTACTTCAATATAGCCGCCGTGCGCCTGGGCGTACTCGCGCGCAATGGATAATCCGATGCCGGTACCCCGGACATGACCGTTGGAAGAGGACGAACCCTGGTAGAAGACATCGAATATGCGACGCCGTTCCTGCTCAGGTATTCCCGGTCCGGAATCAGCCACCTCGAGTAAAGCCTGCTCGCCCTGGCGCTCGAGTCGCACACGCAACCGCCCTTCCACGGGCGAGAATTTGATGGCGTTGGACAGCAGATTATCCACCAGTGTCTGCAGTTTACCGCGGTCGCCGTCCAGCTCGACTGACTGCAAGGATACATCCAGCACCAACTGGCGCGCCAGCACGGCAACCTTGTGATCATCCAGTACCGATTCAATCACCCGATGGAGCGGAACGACGGAAAGGTTCAACTTCGCCGCCTTGGAGCTGGCCACGTTAAAATCCAGCAGGTTTTCAATGAGTTTCTGTAATTGCAGGCTGTTATCACGCAAGATCGAGACAATTTCGATCTGCTGCGCATTCAAGTTCCCAACCGCCTGCTCCGTCAGTAACTCCGCGCCCTCGCGAAGCGCAGTCAGCGGCGTCTTCAATTCGTGGGAGATGTGGCGCAGGAAACGGTTCTTTTCCTGCTCGACTTCCAGCAGACGCAGGCGCATCCAGTCCAGCCGCTCGCCAAGCTGCTCCAGGTCACGTGGCCCGACAATATGCGCTGAACGGGAAAAGTCGCCATCACCGAGCCGGCGAATGGCCTGATCCATCTGGCGAATCGGCCGCGTAATCAACAAGGTAAAGAACACGGTCAATACCAGGGCGGCAGGCACCAGCGCCATGGCTTGTACAATCAGTCCCCGTTGCAGGCCTGCACCCTTGGCGTCGAGCCGATCCACTTCACGCTCGACCAGCTTGCGGTTATCGACCAGCATTTTGCGCGCATCGCGCGTCAGTTCACGAAAACCATCCACCGCCGAGTGGATTTCCGGCGCGTCGTGCGAAAAGCCCTTCATCAGCGCGGCATTCATCGAGGCTTCCACGGTCTCGATCATTTCCAGGCGCTGACGTTGCAGGCGGGACAGGTTCAGGGCCGCCAGCCGGGATACCGCGTCAAGAAACTTCTGGTGATACTCGCGATAGACATCCAGCAGCTTGGTCTCGCCGGTCACCTGGTACTGGCGCGCATTGCGCTCCATCGCGGTAATCGCCTCGACCAGCAACTGGCTGCTCTGGGTGGCGCGCACGGTGGCAAACAGTGCGCGCTGCCCCTGTGCAACCAGTTGATCGACTGACCAGGTGGCG
>JALWRY010000263.1:0-1045 GCA_027080445.1 Thiohalobacter sp.
TGCTTGCACCGGATATCGTCGTCCGTCTCTACCATGATGCCCAGGTTGCCGAAGTTATTTCCCGCGGCAAGGGGCGTAGCCGCCAGGCCTCGGGTTTTGACCGGTTCCACCCGGACTACCCCATCGGGGCGCGCTGGCAGGTCAACCGGTTCCTGCAAAAATGGCTGGGTTTCTGCCTGAGACACGGCCACGCCTTCTCTCCGGCCCGCGAGCAATTCGATGAGGCGCTGGAAACCCTTGAAATTGATCGTATTGTCAGCCTTGAGTCCTGAAATCCAGTCAATACTTGACTAAATTGCTAGGTTTATTTAAGGTTTTCCCATGAGACTTTCCACCAAAGGCCGTTACGCCGTTACCGCGATGATGGATATTGCCATTCATGACCCGAATGGACCGGTTACGCTGTCCGATATTTCCCGTTGCCAGAGTATTTCACTTTCTTACCTGGAACAGCTGTTCGCGAAGTTGCGCAAGCAGAAGCTGGTACGAGGCGTACGAGGCCCTGGCGGCGGCTACCGCCTGGCGCGCCCGTCGAATGAAATCTCGATTGCCGAGATCATTGCGGCGGTTGACGAGAAGGTGGATTCAACCTGCGGCGGCGAGAGTGGCTGTAGCGAGGCGCAGACCTGCCTGACCCACGAGTTGTGGTGCGGCCTGTCGAAGCGGATTTACAGTTTCCTCGACGGTATCACGCTGGAAAGTTTTCTCAGCCGTCCGTCGGTCCAGGAAGTGATCCGCCGCCAGGCGGGTGAGGATAACGAGCGTCCTGTGCGTCCGCCGGCGCCTGCCGCCTGAATAAAAGGCTTATTTATCCATAACTGTGATGCGGGTCATGCCCGTAGTGCCATTTGTTCACAGAAATCTTTCTTTTGCTCCCCCATACTGCAAGCGTCAAATAGCGTTGTATCCAAAGGATCAGGAGAAAGACCATGTTGCAGTATATACTTCTAGTGATTGCCGCCGTGACCGTGATTGCCGGTCCGGGACTGGAATCCCTGACAAGCGCAGGCCAGTCGATGGATTACATCGTGGCACTGGGCGTCGC
>JALWRY010000263.1:1055-5294 GCA_027080445.1 Thiohalobacter sp.
GTCGCCCTGATGCTCAAGCCCTGGTTGTCAGGTCATTTCGACTAACTATACCCCGTCATTGCGAGCGTAGCGCGGCAATCTTTTTGGCTTGGTGCCAGGCTGTAAAAGATTGCCGCGCTACGCTCGTGCCCTGAAGGATGGCGAAGACATCCTGAGGAAGTACTCCTGGGGTGCAATGACGTCTTGTAACCACCAGATTAATGAGATTTCAGCCACGTCAGTATCCGGTTGTTGGCCGGCATTTCATAATCCTTCCTTAATTCCAGTCCGGCTCCGGCGGCCAGTTCGTTCAATGCCTCGAAGTCACGTATACCACTCAGCGGATCGCGTTGTTTCAGCCAGCGGTCGAAACGTGCATTACTCTCGCTCGTATACTGCCCGTTATAGTTGAAGGGGCCATAAAGGCAGAACACGCCATCGGCCTCCAGCACTTCACCGACACCGGAAAACAGGCACTGTACCTGCGGCCAGGAAATAATGTGTACCGTGTTGGCGCTGAACACGGCGTCGTAACGTTTATCGGGCCAGGGATCATGGCAGACATCGAGCGGAACGGGTGGCAGTATGTTGGATGGCGCCGTGTCATCGGCAAGCCAGGCATGGATGCCCGGCAGCATTGCCGGTACCTCACTGGTTTGCCATAACAACTGCGGAAATTCCCCGGCCAGGTACACCGCATGCTGACCGGTGCCGCTGCCGATTTCAAGCAGGCGACGCTTGTTGCCGAGTTCCCGCTTCAATACCTCGAGGATAGGGGCGCAATTTTGTTCGCAGGATTCGGAATAGGGTTTCATGGTGTATCATTTATTAGCTGCATATAGTTTTCTTCATCAGTATTGTTTGTCCTGTATTTAGTGTCTACCAATACAATCCTGCTCCGAGGCTCACCTGCTCTGCTCGGTCGCGTATATAGTTAAGTCGTATGTCAAGATAGTTTGCAATGGACCATCGTGCTTCAACACCAGTTACACCATAACTCCCCTGATGGTTACCATCTATTGGGAAGCGTTGCTCATAAGTTGCCCTCATTTTAAGGTTTTTGCCAGACCCAATGATGATAGTTGCTGATGTCCGTGCAAACCCCAATCCCTGGTTAGTCCAACGATTTTGAATTGCAGCACCAATATAAATTGCACCAAACAGGTTTCCGGACCATTGTCTGCCTAATCCGTAATCGCCCTCTAAACGTCCAATCAAACAGTTCCCGCATGCTAGCCGAGCCTGTTCTGCTCCGATATGCAATTTCCAGGCTATTTTCCCGTCACCTGAGATATTGGTAAGTCCGGAACTTGCGCTATCGATACCAACTAGATCCAGTTTCTGAATGTAAGCGCGATCATGCGAAATGTTAAGCTGAAGGTCAGCTATAACAAGGCTTGAGTTTTTGACATTCCCACTGTCTGCGTCAAGTGAATCATAATAAGCCGGTCTTATTCTAAGAGATAATGAGTTACCGGTAGTGGAATTATATACCCATGCAGATTGCGCCCATCCAATCGGTCGAGCAAGATGTGGTGATGTTGGGCGTATTTTCTTAAAACTCGGCTTGCCAGGGGGGAGTTGGTAGCGTTTGGATAGTGCCTTCGTATATTTTTCTTTTATGTTATTTTTAGCGAGCGCCCATGGGCTTCCTACGAACTGGTAATAATCCATTAATGTGTCAAGCACTTCCTGCTTAGAAGTTGAAGTAAGTGTACGGAATTTTTGTTCACTAAAGTCTGTTTTTTCCTCTGCAAGGTTTTTGAGGATAATTTTCTCGTGTGTTGATAGGCTAAGATATTTTTCGTAGAACCTGGATTGTCGTGAAGGTAGATATCTTACTTTTTTCAGAATTGGCCTTCCGTGGTACTTCGACACGCCTATCTTCTCAATTAATGCCTGTGGAATAATCCAGGGCGTCCTGTCTGGGGTGATTGTGATGCCGTCAATAATTTCGAGTAATTCCGCCATTCTGAAAGCACAGTTATCCCGGAAAAACCCGTAATTGTAGCGCTTTCCAAGCACTTCCCATGAGTGTGCAACAATAAGGTTAACGGCTTCCTGAGGCAGATCAAGTTGATACTCCCACATATCACGTAATTCATTATCGCCGTAATTGTGTTCATGGAAATAGAAGTGAATGTGGCTAAAGCCGGCTTCATAGCCTCCGCTAACACTTTTAAAAATATAGGTTACCGGGTCATCATGTTTGTCGAGTATTGCGCCAAAATTAACGCTGACATCCATCAATGGTGTCTTTTTATTGTCGCCTTTCGAATTGAATTTGAGTAGCGTATGTCCAAAGTAGGATGCGGGATTTCCCAGATATCCAGTAACAAAAACTATGCTAATAGACGTTATATTTCCGGATCTTTTCCATCTGTCATATGCGGGACACTTGAAATTATTATGCTGGAATACAGTATTGTTATTCAGCTTGAGCTTTAGCCAGAGCCATCGTGCAGGGAAACGACATTTTGCGTGAGTATCCGGCTCGCCTTTTAGTGCTTCATTGAATGCTCTTATCGTAGCTTGAAGTTCGGTGGCCGGGTTGTTTCTGCCATCGCGGGCAAGAAAAAAATCACTGCTGTGAATCGTGCTACGCCAACCTGTAGTGCTAGTACGGTCAAGTTCGTAATGCTCTAATTTCAGCCATTCTGGTTCGGATGCCAGACTCCTTATTTTTCCGGGTATGGTGTTTTGTGCGTTGTTAGGAGTTGAAAAAAGAACTAAAAAGAAAATAAAAGGAACGTGTGAAATTCTAGATAAACTGAGATTTATCATGGTGAGAAAAGATTTTTGACCGTCAGCTGTATAGCTGACGGTCAAAGTCTTGCTTATACAGAGCAGCTGCTATCTACGGCGTGTTTTATGACAGAGTAAAAAGCTGCATCTTTATTAAGTTGAGGTTGATCGACATAGCCTGGTGATGAAATAAGTTGGCCCATTTCGGTTCGAATCTGTTTGACCGTATTCGCTCGATAGGGTACGTCACAACCAAAAATGTTTAGTACTGTGGTTAGATGTTCGCCTTCGCCCGCTGCTGTTTCTTCTGTGAGGCTGGCATAAGTGTCACGGATGAATAAGGCGGCGGTTACATTTTTCCCTGAACAGGTTTCTGGACTTGCAGTTGCAGATGTGATTGCAGTGATGCCGATGTCCCAAATAACATTTGAAGTTACTGCGGCCCATTTTGTGTTCGTAAATAAAGCGGCGCCTATACCACAATCAGAAAATGGGTTTGGGCCAGAGCCCGGAGTTTTGTTCTTTTCCCCTGAAATGGCAGTAGTGCTGGCTAATATTGTGACAGCGACTGATGTTGCAAGTAAAATTCTTTTTACAGTCATCCCTTGTTGACTCCCTGTGTTGTTAGTAGGTGGCTAGTGAAAATAAATCATACAAATGTAGCTGGGGGGCTGTTACTACTTCGTCACCTAAGTACATGGTGCGATGATGAAATAATTCAGGCCTATTCTAGATCAGCTACTGAAGAACTATAGAGTTTTTATTATCTCCACTCGATTTTAAGACTGTTCATTTCTATGTTTCAATCTTACACTTTCATTTATAACAAGCGATTACCTTGTCTGCAAGTCCAGGAAGATCTACGCAAGCAAGAGTTAAGCTGCGATTTTTCTTGCAATCGTGTTTTGTCGCCAAGTTCCCGCTTCAATACCTCATCATGAATAGGACCGCAATTTGTTCGCAGGATTTGGAATAGGGCTTCATGGCGGTTCAGTGTTTACTGTGTAATGGGTGCAGTGTCCATTGTCGAGATCGTGCAGTACGCGTAGCAGAATCCGGCGATTGGGTTTCGGGTTAAAGATGTCATTATGCCCGCCAATGAGGTTCAGGCGGTATTTGGGATCATTGGCAGCGGCATAGAGCTCATCGGCATGGTGGGTGGGAACGATGGGATCGTTTTGACCGTGGAGGATATACACAGGTAGTGGTGCGATGCGTCCGATCACAGATACCGGACGATAATAGTTGTCAATTGTGAAGGATAAGGGCCACTTGAACAATCGGGTGAGCCAGTACCGCGATAGTGCATCACGGCTGATTTCACGGTAATCACTGAAAGCACTGATGCTGATCAGACCGTTGAGTTGCCGCTTGTCCTGATACATTGCCGTGGCGTAGATGGCCAGGCTTCCACCAAAACTATGGCCCAGCACCGTGAGTTTGTGTCCATGCGCGCAGCTGTCACTGGCGGCCCAGGCGAGCATGGTACGGACGTCTTCCTGTACACCATCAATA
>JALWRY010000264.1 GCA_027080445.1 Thiohalobacter sp.
ATCTATTTGAAAAGCGTGATCTGATGGCGCTGCTCAGAGGTGATCCACCGCGCGATAACCAACCCGATGTTAATCAGATGGTTTTGCTGTGAAAGTTAACGGGACAGCAGTGAAAAGGAATATTTATATCAAAGCAAACTATCTCTATATCTACCTCGCTCGGTATCGTTTGAACTTACACCTATATACGCTTATATTGCCAATAAATCACGGCACAAGGTGTAACGAGGCCAGCCCTATGAAAGTAGAAGACATTATGACAACGAATGTGCGTACTGTTTCATCCGACAAGAAACTCGGGGAAGTGGTATCGCTGATGTGCATCTACCGCTACAGTGGTATCCCGGTGGTGGATGATGGCAAGCTGGTGGGCACGGTGTCAGAAAGTGATGTGCTGGGCAAGATGTTTCCCAAACTTGAAGACCTCATGGACAACATGTCGACGGTGGATTATGACGAACAGATGCAAAAATACAGCGACGTAGTCCATGTAACTGTCAAAGACATCATGACCCCGGTAGTTATTACCGTGAAACCGGACATGCATATCCTGCAAGCTGCCTCCGTGATGGTCGGCCGAAAGTTCCGGCGTATTCCTGTGGCGATCGACGACAAGCTGGTCGGTATGGTGAGCATGGGCGACGTACACAAAGCCATCTACCAGAGCACTCTGGCGACAAGGTTCCAGTGAGCCTCTGATTAATTCAGGATTCCCTGGAAATTTAACCGAGCACTGACCCGCGCGGTGATCGGTGTACTCCAGGCGCTCCCTGCCCCCAACACCGCACTGCCGACAAGACAAGGCAGCACTCCCCTGCAGGAAATGTATTCCAGAACCCGGCGTTTGCTACGTGGTATATGGAATCAGCGAGGAAGAATATGAGGAAAAGTAAAACAGGCTGGAAATACGGCGCTGTAAAAACAAAAAACCGGCTGTCAGCCGGTTTTTTTCAGCACCATAGAGAGCTTCAGGCGGGTAGCGGGACAACCCCGGTTGCGATAACCGTGATGCTGATGGCTACAGCAATGGCTGAAAACCAGACACTGAGTTTCACGCGGCAGTAACGGCATTTCAAACAGGATTTAGTCATTTCAGTCTTCCCGAGTAATCGTTTTCCAGATGATAAAAATTAAGGGTCCGCGTAGCGGCGAACCCTTTCGCATTATTGGCCACCCTGATAAGGCTGGGCATCCATTCGGGTCGCGCATTATACAGATTTTTACTTTATAAGTATATGCCAATCCAGTCTAATACGGCTTCACATCCGGGCGGCGCTGGCCTATCCCCTGAAACGGGGATCACACAGGTCCAGCCCGGCAGTACGCGCGGCGTGTATGCGCATGAATTTATTGATTTCTTCTTGCGAAGGGTATGCTGCATCAACCTGCATCCGGTAGGCCTGCCAGCCGGAAAAGTCGCTTGCCAGTTGGGGGTCTGTCCCCTGGCAGGCGAGTACGGCCACCACGGCTTCACCGACTTTCCAGGGGCCATCACCCTTGATGGGGCCAGGCACGTAGCGCAGGACTTCCTCAGGATCCATTTCCGGCCAGAACGGCGGCAAGTAGATAAGACCATCATGATAGGGAAGTTTTTCCACCACCACTTCCTTGCGTCCGTCCGGGAGACGGATAGCCAAGGGGGCAGTCACAGTGAACAGGTCAGCCATAGGGCGCTAATAATATAGCAAAGCGTTAAGGGGAATCTCGTACTCTTGCTCACGACTCTATCCTCTCAAGAAATAGAGTCTCCCGTAAACCCGGGGCGGTTCAATACGTTCTGCCCCCTTGTAACTGGCTCCCGGGTCGACCAACACCACGCTATGCTTTGCCACGATGACGCCAAAGGCTGCTTTGGTACCCAGATCCGCCACCGTCATCGGGCCACGTTTACCCACCAATGCGTAGACATGCGTTGTTAGCTGCTGGATTTCCAACGCATTAACATCCGCCCGGCTGGCTGTCGCCACCGCGACCAATAGTAAAATACGATTTTGATGGCCAGATGAAACGGGGACATATCCATAGCACCTCAATATTTTATGATGAACAGATATTCGTTGAGCAGATAAAGCCCGGTTAGAATCAGCGTCACGCCTGCAAGGACTTCAAACCCCTTCTGGTGTTGCGAAATAAGCTGCAATGATTCCAGCCATCCCATACTCCAGGCACCCAATATAATGGGAATGGTGCGCCCCGCGGCAAATGCCAGTAGAAGGGCGAACGCGAAAGGTACAGAACCGATCGCTGCACTCGCGGTAAGTGCAACCAACAGTGCTGGTGTACAGAATGGACACACCGCCACCGAGAAAGGAATCCCCAGCAGAAAAGCACCCCAAAGCCCCGTTACCTTGCGCCCGCGTACCGCTATCCAGGGTAATCGCACCCTGATCCAGCCCGGCCAGATAAGACCGAGAACAATCAGCAAGGGGCCCAGGAACAGCCCCCACTCTCGTCCCATCACGTGCTGTACCCACTCACCGCCCAGTGCGGCCGTCACGCCGAGCACGACATGCGTCACAATCATGCCTGCCAAAAATGCACCTCCCATCAAGACAGCACGGCGTTCTTCATGCGCTTTGGTCACATAGGCGAGCATCACCGGGATGGAGGCAAAAGACACTGGGTTAAAGCTGAAAATAAAACCTGCCAGCAGGCTGAGGCCGATACCCGCCCAACTGGCGTGCTGAAGCGTTGCCTTGAGCATTTCTGTATCGACACCCAAAGACGGTACGAACAGATAAAAGGCGGCACCAAACAACAGGACGGCTGTCAGGTAAGGACTACCCTGGGCGGCGCGGTTAAGTAACTCACGGCCATCCTCGTGTAAACCGAGCCAGGCGGTGACAACCATGGGCAGTGTAAACAGACTACTGAACAGCAGACCTGCCAACGCGGCAAACGCAACCGAATCCACGGTGGCCGCAATACCGGCGACAACTGCAAACAACGGTATCGTGCAGGCCGGCAAGGTCATCCCGAGTTGTACCGCAAACGGCAGCGACTTTCCGGCGGGCAGTACGCGGAAAAATTCCAGATGAGGTATGGGGATGTACATAAAGCGCGAGACAATGTAGACAACCGCAATGGCGCTCAGAATGATGCTGGGTAAGTAGCCCCCCCAAACCGGTGGCTCCGTTGCCAGCACGATGACAACGAACAAGACGACCAGCAGGGCCACGCGGGTCAGCCAGACCGTCAGGAGATTCTGGCAACAGTGGCGCCCCGCCTGTTGGTGCGCACGCACGGAAAACAGCGTATGTGTTGCGATCGTACAAGGCTCAAAAAATGCCAGCAACCCCAGCATGGCGGCACTGGTAAGCAGCAAGGCTGTCATGCCTGCTCTCGCCTGGCCTCGATTCCAAGCCGGTTTTCCAACGCTGCACGTAATTTACGCACTGAGGGTAATCCGGAGAACACCAGTTCACCATCGATCGCAATGGCCGGTGTTGAAAGGACACCCAGTTCGACTGCCTAGTCCAGTTCATCCAGGATGTTGACTTCACGCCAATCGATTTGATCTCCGCCCAGTTCATCGACAAGTTTACGCAGCGCCTCCTTTGCATGCCCGCACTTGCTGCAACCGGGGGAAGAAAATACCTCTACTTTAATGTTCATGAATCTGTTGCCCCTGAAGACATCGGTCTTGCAATTTTGCGTTACAAACTCTACATGGATTTAGTATGGCACCTGGAGTTAACTCCAGGTCAAGGCTATAGGGGAAAAGAATCCATAGCTTAACTTCAACAAAGATTGAGACAATTAGGCGTGCATGTACAGATACGCTACAACCTGGAGTTGGCCCCAAGTCAAGCATTTTTGCACAAGAAATAACTACTGTGCGAGATGGTGCTCCATGCGGCGAAACGTGACGCCAGCCCATCCGCAAAGATGTGGTAAACCGTCTGAGCATGATCGGTAGATACACGGGTATTCCAAGCGCAGCAAGCAATCCAAAGGTCCATATCACAGACACGACGGCCGTAATGACTGGCAGAATCGCGAGACTCAAATATCGGAAATACACAGTGAGTACGACCAACAAAACTACGATAATGAACGATCCCAGGCGACGTAAGTCGCTACGCATGGCATCACCCAGCACACCTTCCGTCATGACCTTACCGGATACCAGAATCCGGTCACCATTCAGTGCCGGCGCCATGACAGCCAATTGTCGGGTAACCGCCTGATATATTTCACGGCGTGTGGAATTATCAGTAATCGGTGCAAACATCGCCGCGACGGTACCATCCTCAGAGACCAGGCGGCCGATAAACAGTGGAGTAAGTCAGGTTATACAGTGTGCCCAGTACCGGGCCGAATAATGCGCCGCCAGCCAGCGTGAGGACTGAACCGGGAAGAAACAGGACAACGGCCAGCGCATAAATTACGATGAACAGCAGGGGCCCAAGAGGCCCGGCGTCGCGGATCCAGTCCTCCAGCACGGCCGCGTGGAACTGGTTGCGGTAAATTATAACCAGAGTGACCGCAGCCAGAAGCCCCAGGAATAACAGGATTCGCATGAGACGATTATTATTCATGGCCCGCTTTCCGTTGACGGTGGTTGGTGGCGTCGCATCCCGGTACCGTACCGCTTCATCGCAGATATAACTTGAGGTGAATCGACTCGGCGTCCACTGGCCTGAAGCGCACCTTCATGACCTGCTTTCGCCCCATGAGGACGGGCTTCAATAAACTGCCCTCAAGCGACCCGGGCGCCTCGATGACCAGACGTGACGGACTGCCGGCGGCTATGTTCCCGAGTACCTCGAACACGGCTTCGAACCGATCCGTGTCCAGACTGGATAGCTTCATATCCAGCATCAGTGGGAGTTTTCCCGGTGATTGGCCATTGCTGGATGGTGCTTCGACTTCACTGAGCTTATCAAGCCTGAAACCGGATTCCGTGAATACCGCTTCGAGCGATTTTTGGGAAACCTGCCGATTCGCCTTAAAATCAACCCGTCCGGTTTTCAGATCGACATCCACCGATTCGGCGTCGACACCTGGCAGGGAGCCGATCTTTTTACTCACACTGTAGGCACAAAATGCACACACCATGCCCTCGACGTGGGCCTGATAGTTGATCTCTTTCGCCCACCCGTTCGCACTCCAGACGACCATCGCCAGTGTTATCAATAAGCCTCGTAGCATAGTGACTCTCCAGGTAGTTAAAGCGTTTATGGCTTCGGTTTCCATTTCTGAATGCGGTTATTCGCAAAGTCGGCAACAAACACGGTGCCATCCGGCGCCACTGCAACCGCAATGGCCTTTTCAAACTG
>JALWRY010000265.1 GCA_027080445.1 Thiohalobacter sp.
GCCAGTTCCGCGAGCACCGGCGCGGCAAGATGGATCGGGTTGATCGCAAGGTGCGGGTAGGCGACGTGTCCCTGTTTGCCGTACACGGTCAGTTTGCCGTTGAGTGAACCGCGTCGGCCGTTCTTTATGATATCGCCGAGTTGTTCAGTACTGGAGGGTTCACCAACCAGGCACATGTCGATTTTTACCCCGGTCTTCACCAGGTGGTCGACGACTTTGACGGTGCCGTTGATCGAGGGACCTTCTTCATCGCTGGTGATCAGGAAGCCGATAGACCCCTTGTGATCCGGGTGGGTGGCTACAAAGCGTTCGCAGGCTGTCACCATGGCGGCCAGCGAGCCTTTCATATCGGCCGCGCCGCGGCCGTACAGCATGCCATTACGAATTTCCGGCTGGAAGGGGTCGGAGTCCCAGTCATCAAGTGGTCCGCTTGGCACGACGTCGGTGTGGCCGGCGAATACCAGCAGGGGTTCGCTGTCACCGCGCCGGGCCCAGAAGTTACTCACCTCGTCAAAGGGCAGGTCTTCGCATTCAAAACCGATGGCGCGCAGCCTTGTCTGCATGAGTGACTGACAGCCGGCGTCTTCCGGTGTCACCGAGGCGCGGCTGATGAGGGCTTTGGCGAGTTCAAGCGTATCTGACATGGGGCGGAGTGTACCGGGTTTGGCGGCAATGCTGTAGTGAGGCGATGCTGTGGATTGATACCGCTGCCTGGCGCCTTTTCGGCGCCAGACTACTCAGAACAGTGCTTCATAGGTTTCCGGTTTAAAGCCGAGTACCCGGCGGTCGCCCAGGTCGAGCAGCGGGCGTTTGATGATGCCGGGGTTATCCTGCATGCATCGCAGCGCACTTTCCCGGTTGATGTTGTCGCGTACTGTCTGCGGCAGTTTGCGCCATAGTTGTCCGCGACGGTTGAGCAACTGTTCCCAGCCCAGTTCCTTTTCCCAGGTCTTCAGCTGTTTTACCTCCAGCCCGTCCTTGCGGTAGTCGTGGAAGTGGTATTCCACGCCCTGTTCGTCCAGCCAGCGCATGGCTTTTTTCATGGTGTCGCAGTTTTTGATGCCGTAGAGGGTAATCATGATGCAAACTCATTTATTCGTCATTGCGAGCGCAGCGTGGCAATCTCTTCGGGGCGGGGCCAACCGGACGGAGATTGCCGCGTCACTTCGTTCCTCGTAATGACGTGTTAATCAGGAATTCTCTAGATATTTCTCAGCAGTTCATTAATGCCGACCTTGCCAAGTGTTTTGGCGTCGACCTTCTTCACAATGACAGCGCAGTAGAGGCTGTACTTGCCGTCTTTCGAGGGCAGGTTGCCGGATACCACTACCGAACCGGCCGGTATGCGGCCATAGGTGATTTCGTCTTTTTCACGGTCATAGATGCGTGTGCTCTGGCCGATGTAGACACCCATGGAAATCACCGAGCCTTCCTCGACAATCACGCCTTCGACCACTTCGGAGCGCGCACCGATGAAGCAGTTATCCTCGATGATCGTGGGTGCGGCCTGTACTGGTTCCAGCACGCCGCCGATGCCGACGCCACCGGACAAGTGCACGTTTTTGCCGATCTGTGCGCAGGAACCGACGGTCGCCCAGGTATCGACCATGGTGCCGGAATCGATATAGGCGCCGATGTTGACATAGGACGGCATCAGCACCACGCCGGGTGAAATGTAGGAACCAAAGCGCGCCGTTGCCGGCGGAACCACGCGCACGCCGCCGGCGCGGAATTCCCTGGCATTGTGGTCGCTGTACTTTGACTTCACCTTGTCGTAATAGTTGGTGAAGCCGCCCTTCATGAATTCATTGTCGACAATGCGGAATGACAGCAGTACGGCCTTCTTCAGCCAGTCGTTCACGATCCATTCGCCGTCCTTTTTCTCTGCTACCCGCATCTCACCGGTGTCGAGCTTGTGGATGGCTTCCAGCGTGGCTTCCTTGACATGGGTTTCGACGGTACGCGGGGTGATGTCGGCGCGCCGTTCAAAGGCTTCTTCAATGGTGGCTTGCAAGTCGCTCATGGCGGTCTCCTGAAAGGGTTATAACTGTTCGGTAAAGGTTCGAATCCGTTGCGCGGCGTCGATGCACTCGTCGAGCGGTGCAACCAGCGCCATGCGCACATGCCGGTGACCGGGGTTGCCGGTCGCGGTATCGCGCGATAAATAACTGCCCGGTAGTACCACGACGTTCTGTTGCCGGTACAGCTCACGTGAAAATTCGCTATCATCCACCGGAGTGCGCTGCCAGAGATAGAAACCCGCCGGCGGGATCTCAACCTCCATGACGGGGGAGAGTATATCCGCAACGGCGGCAAACTTATCCCGGTACAGTTGACGGTTTTCCACGACATGCGCCTCATCGCGCCAGGCGCGGATACTGGTGTCCTGGGTGGCGGGCGGCATGGCGCAGCCGTGGTAGGTGCGGTAGCGGAAAAAGGCCTGGATCAAATCTGCATCACCGGCGACAAAACCGGAACGCAGGCCCGGCGCATTGGAGCGTTTGGACAGGCTGTGAAACACCAGACAGCGGTTGAAGCTGTCGTTGCCCATTTGCGCAGCGGCTTGCAGCAGGCCGGGTGGCGGCGTGTTTTCATCGAGGTAAATCTCCGAATAACACTCGTCAGCGGCGATGACGAAGTCATATTTTTGCGCGCGCTCGATCAGCGCCTGCAGGGTGGCCGTATCGATCACCCTTCCACAGGGGTTGCCGGGGGAGCACAGGTAGACGAGCTGGCAGCGTTTCCAGGTGGATTCGTCGACTGAGTCGAAATCCGGCAGGTAATCACTGCCCCGGGTGGCATTGATGAATACCGGTTCGGCGCCCGCCAACAGTGCAGCGCCCTCGTAGATCTGATAAAAGGGGTTTGGCATCAGCACGGCGGCATCGGGTTGGCGATCGACAAGGCACTGGGCAATGGCGAACAATGCTTCACGCGTGCCATTGACCGGCAGAGCATGACGGTCCGGGTCGAGGCAGTCAGGCGGCAGGGCGAAGCGCGTTGTCAGCCAGTCGCAGATTGCGCTGCGCAAGGCCCGGGTGCCACGCGTTGACGGGTAGAGCGACAGGCCGTGCAGGTGCTCGATCATCGCCTCGGTGATGAAGGCGGGGGTCGGGTGTTTGGGTTCCCCGATGGATAAACGAATCATCTCCAGCCCGGCTGGCGGGGTGACGCCGGCGTACAGTGTTGCCATGCGCTCGAACGGGTAGGGTTGCAGGCGTGACAGATCGGGGTTCATGTGACGGGGACAGCTGAAAAATGAAGGCGAGAGTATACGCAATCTGATGAAATCGTGCAGTCATCCACTTTTACCCGTATTCAGTCTGATATTGACTGCCACGCTGTGGGGCCTGGTCTGGTACCCCCTGCGTCTGCTGGAAGCGCAGGGCCTGCAAGGCCTGTGGTTATCCCTGTCCAGCTATGGCGCTGCACTGCTGGTCGGCCTGCCCTGGCTGTGGCGCGCGCGAGGCGACTGGGTAAGAGAAGGCCGGGTGCTGGCGCTCATGACACTGGCGGTCGGCTGGTGCAATGTGGCGTTCGTGATCGCCATTCTCGACGGCACCGTAGTGCGCGTGTTGTTGCTGTTCTACCTGTCGCCGTTGTGGGCGTTGATCCTTGGCTGGCTGATCCTCGACGAACGACCGGGCGCCAGCGGGTTTGTGGTCTTTGTGCTGGCCATTTGCGGCGCTGTCGTGATGTTGTGGAACCCCAGGCTGGGTTTGCCCTGGCCGCGTGACGGGGCAGACTGGATGGCGGCATCGTCAGGTCTGGCCTTTGCCTTTGCCAATGTCATGGTGCGCAAACTGGAGCACGCGGGCATGTCGGCCAAGGCAACGGCCAGCTGGCTGGGTGTAGTGCTGGTGGCGGGGGTGTGGATTCTTCTGGTACACGAGCCTGTGCCGACGGTCGACCTGTCGGTCTGGCTGGGTTCGGCACTGCTCGGCTGGCTGGGTTTTGTGGTGATGACCGTGACAGTCATCTACGGGGTGACGCATATGCCGGTGCACCGTTCGGCAGTCATCCTGCTGTTTGAACTGGTAGTGGGCGCCGTGTCGTCACTCCTGCTGACCAGTGAGCAGGTACAGGTCCAGGAATGGATGGGTGGTGTATTGATACTGGCCGCGTCCTGGTTTGCGGCACGGGAACACATTGGGGAAACTGCATGAGTGACGTAACGGGGATACACCATGTCAGTTTCGTGGTGGCGGATGTACAACATTCGTTGGCCTTTTACCAGGCGATACTTCGGCTGGATGCCAACCCGGAACGCCCCGAACTCGATTACCCGGGTGCCTGGCTGGATGTGGGCACACAGCAGATACACCTGTTGCAGGTGCCGAATCCTGACCCGGTCAGTGGGCGGCCGGCGCATGTTGGGCGTGACCGTCATGTGGCGCTGATGGTGAGAAACCTGAGCCCGGTGCTGGAGCGGCTGGAATCTGCGGGGATACCCTTTACGCGCAGTCGTTCAGGGCGTCGTGCAATATTTTTCCGCGACCTGGACGGGAACGGTATCGAGCTGGTGGAAGTGCAATAGCCCTGACTGCTTTCGCCAGTTATTTCCGGAAGAGGCCCTCATGTTAGCGATCGACATTGTCATTCCCGGATGGTCTGATCCAGCGCCTCGATCAAGGCGCTGCTCAGCTTTTGCTGTACTTCCGCACTGAGTAACCCACCTTTTTTATCGGTAACAAAGAACACATCTTCTGCCCGGGATCCAAAGGTGGCGATCTTGGCATTCTGTAATACCACGCCCTGTTGGTAAAAGATCTGTCCGACGCGCGACAGCAGACCGGGGTAATCCGTGGTAATCAGCTCAATGATTGTGCGGCGACGGGAATCATCCTGGTGGAAACTGACCTGCGTGGCAATGTGGAACTGACGGATGCGTCGTGGCGCACGGCGCGTCGTGATGGAGACGGTGCCATCTTTCGACAACAGTTCCTGTTTCATTAATGTCACCAGTTCCTCGCCATCGTACGGGTCCAGCACGGGTTCACCGGCCGAGTTCAGTAGCAGGTAGGTATTGACGGCGTAGTCATTTCCCGTGGTGATGATGCGCGCATCGGTAATGGTCAGTCCCATCTGGTCGATCAATGCCGTGGTGCGGTTGAACAGGCGGTCGATCACCGGGGTATACAGGAACAGGGCGCTGCCGCCGCGCTCCGATTGTGGGCAGAGGTCAACACGTACGCCTTCCCTGTTGCCTTCCTTAAGGATGGTTTGTGCATGCCAGACCACTTCGTCAACACTATGTCGCAGAAAGTAGTCTTCGGGAAAGTCGTGCCACAAGGCCTGGAGCTTTTGTGATGGAATGCCGAGGCGGGTAAGCCTGTCCACGGCTTTTTCCTTGATGTCGTGAACCAGTTCGTCGCGGTGCAGCGGGTTTTCCAGGCCGCGGCGCAGGGCCCGTTTGGTGGCGTTATACAGGTCGCGGAACAGGGCGTCTTTCCAGGAATTCCACAAGGTCGGGTTAGTGCCGCGTATGTCGGCTACGGTGAGCAGGTACAGGTAGTCGAGGCGTGTGCGGTCACCCACCTGGCGGGCGAATTCATGGATGACATCCGGGTCAGTGATATCACGACGTTGTGCGACCTGTGACATGAGCAGGTGGCTGCGCACCAGCCATGAGACGAGTTTGCAGTCATAGTCGCTCAGGCCGTGCAGGCTGAGGAATTCACGGGCGTCATCCGCCCCCAGTTCTGCATGGTTCCCGCCGCGGCCCTTGGCGATGTCGTGGAAAAAACCCGCCAGGTACAGCAACTCCGGTTTGGGGATTTCCCCGGAGATGCGGCTGCACAGGGGGAATTCGTGGGCCATTTCCGGCACCGTGAAGCGGCGCAGGTTGCGTACCACGAACAGGGTATGTTCATCGACGGTATAGGCGTGGAACAGGTCGTGCTGCATCTGCCCGACGATGCGTTCGAATTTCGGGTAATAGGCCGCCAGTACACCGTAGCGGTTCATGCGCCGCAGTTCGTGTGTCAGACCGGTTGGCTGGCGGAAGATTTCCATGAACAGGCTGCGGGCGCGGATATCCTGGCGAAAGCTGTCATCGATCAGGTACAGGTGATCGCGCACCAGGCGGATGGTCGAGGCACGCACACCCTTGATCTCACTGTGCTGTTGCATCAACAGAAACAGTTCCAGCAAGGCGAAGGGATAGCGCCGGAAGATGCCGTTTCCGGTAACTTCGAGATAGCCCTTGCGTACCTGGAAACGGCGGTTCAGCCGGGTGGCAGTGCCCGGCTCATCTTCGGGCAGAATAATTTCCTGTAACAGCTGGAGCAGCATTTCATTCAGGCGGCTGAGCGCCTGGATGGTGCGGTAGTAGTCCTTCATGAACCACTCGACCGCCAGTTTGTGATCGTGGTCGGTATAACCGAAGTGCTTTGCCAGGGTGCGCTGGTGGTCGAACAGCAGGCGGTCTTCGCGGCGCCCGGTAATCTGGTGAAGTCCGAAGCGGACTTTCCACAGGAAACGCTGGTCTTCCATCAGGGTTTCATATTCACCCGGCGTAATATCCTCGCGTTCGACCAGTTCGCCAAGGTCCTCGGTGCCGAAGTGGCGTTTGAACACCCAGCCGATCATTTGCGCATCGCGCAGACCGCCCGGGCCTTCCTTGACGTTGGGTTCGAGGTTATAGACAGCGTCATCAAATTTTTTATAGCGTGCGCGCTGTTCTTCCAGCTTGGCAGTAAAGAAATCGCGGTCGTGCCAGACATGCTCTGGACCGGTAAGCCGGCGCATGTCGTCAAACAGGTCCTCGCGGCCGCACAGCAGTCGGGCTTCCATCAGGTTGGTGGCCACGGTGATGTCGGCACGCGCCTGTTGCTGGCAGTCTTCCAGCGTGCGTACGCTGTGGCCGACTTCCAGCCCGATGTCCCACAGCAGCATCAGGAAAGCTTCCAGTATTTCCGCCGTCGGGTTGTCTTCGGTTTGCGCCAGCAGAATCATAATATCGACGTCAGAACCAGGCAGCAGTTCGGCGCGTCCGTAGCCGCCGACGGCGACCAGTGAACCATCGAGTCCCGACAGTTTGGCCTGCCAGCAGCGCATCAGCACCTGGTCGACCAGCCAGCTGCGCGCAAAGATCAAATCCTCGATATCCGCGCCTTCATCGAAGCGTGTCATCAGGTGTTCGGTGGAGGTTTTCAGGAAGGCGCGGCAAGCAGACAGTGATGGTGTGTCACCGGCGAAGGCCTGGTCCAGTGCGTCGAGGTTGAACCAGCCAACGATGACGTCCGTCGACAGGCGGGCCACCGGGCGGGCCTCGCTGTCATCCGGGCTCATCATATCTGTTCGCCCTTGCGCAGGGTGAGTACTTCGTATCCGTCGGCGGTGACCAGGATGGTGTGTTCCCACTGGGCTGACAGGCTGTGATCCTTGGTCACCACGGTCCAGCCGTCCTTGAGGACTTTGGTGTGACGTTTACCGACATTGATCATGGGTTCGATGGTGAAGGTCATACCCTGTTGCAGCACGGCGCCGGTACCGGGTTTGCCGTAGTGCAGTACCTGGGGGTCTTCGTGAAACTTGCGGCCGATGCCGTGACCGCAGTATTCACGCACTACCGAGAAGTGGCGGCTTTCGGCAAGGCGCTGGATGGCGTGACCGATATCGCCGAGACGCGCTCCCGGCTTTACCAGGCGGATGCCGGTACACATACACTCGTAGGCCGTGTCGGCCAGGCGTTTTGCAATCACCGAGGGCTCGCCAACAAAGAACATTTTGCTGGTATCGCCATGAAACCCGTCCTTGATCACGGTGATATCGATGTTGAGCGCGTCCCCGTTCTTGAGTTTACGGTCGCCGGGTATGCCGTGACAGACCTGGTGATTCACGGAGGTGCAGATGGATTTCGGAAAACCCCGGTAATTGAGCGGGGCGGGAATGGCGTCCTGTTCATTGACGGTGTAATCGTGGCAGATACGGTCGAGTTCATCCGTGGTGACACCTGGCTTGATGTAGGGTTCTATCATTTCCAGCTGTTCGGCGGCCAGGCGGCCGGCCACACGCATTTTTTCGATTTCTTCGGGGGTTTTGATGGATATGCTCATGGTTTCCTGTCACTGCCGTTTCCAGCAGCGCTGGCTGATCGGGTCGGGGGTAAGATAATGCGGCCTAAGTGGCCGGAATAATTGCTGTTACGTCTAGTGTATGGTATAAAACGCGGCTTGTTAACAGGGACATCGGAATTTTTCCGGCGCCCGCTAACCTGAATCCACACATACGTCGGCACGTGCAGTTGGGTGCCTTCGGACTGGCGAGAGCCATCCGCGGGTTACTGTATGGGGCGTATGGAGGCCCAACCCTTACAACGAGGTTTATTATGTCTACTGTCACCATGCGCCAGATGCTTGAGGCTGGCGTGCATTTTGGCCATCAGGCCCGCTTCTGGAACCCGAAAATGGCGCCGTACATTTTCGGCGAACGCAGCAAAATCCACATTGTTAATCTGGAAAAGACGCTCCCGCTCTACAACGATGCGCTGAATTTTATCGGCAAGCTGGTGGCCAACAAGGGCACCGTGCTGTTTGTTGGCACCAAGCGTTCGGCTCGCGACACGCTGCGCGCCGAAGCCGAGCGTTGCAAGATGCCTTACGTCAACCACCGCTGGCTGGGCGGCATGCTCACCAACTTCAAGACCGTGCGCCAGTCGATCAAGCGCCTGAAGGATCTTGAAGCCATGGAGCAGGACGGCACCTTCGACAAACTGAACAAGAAAGAAGCCCTGATGCTGACCCGCGAGAAGAACAAGCTGGATCGCAGTCTGGGTGGCATCAAGGACATGAATCGCCTGCCGGACGCCATGTTCGTTGTCGATGTCGGTCACGAGAAAATCGCCATTGCCGAGGCGAAGAAGCTCGGTATCCCGGTCGTGGGTATTGTTGATACCAATAACTCACCGGACAACATCGATTACGTCATTCCCGGTAACGATGATTCCATCCGTGCCATACAGCTTTATGTTCAGGGTGTGGCCGATGCCGTCGAGGAAGGCCGCAGCGCCATGGCCAAGGTTGGTGGCAGCAAGGACGACGAATTTGTTGAAGTCGAAGGCGGAGCTGGTTAAAGCGCCGTACGATTTCTGTTATCGATTCAATCGCAGAATTTTAGAGAGGAACAAGTCATGGCAATTTCAGCAGCGCAGGTGAAAGAACTGCGTCAGCGTACCGGCTGCGGCATGATGGAATGCAAGAAAGCCCTGGTAGAAGCCGATGGTGATATGGATGCGGCTGCCGAGGATTTACGTAAATCCGGTCTGGCCAAGGCCGACAAGAAGGCCGGCCGTGTGGCTGCCGAAGGTCTGATCGTGGTTGAGGTTGGCGGTGACGGCAAGTCGGCTGTCATGGTTGAAGTGAATGCCGAAACCGACTTCGTGGCCAAGAAGGGCGAATTCCAGGATTTCGCGCGTGCCGTCGCGAAACGGGTGCTGGCCGATGCGCCGGCTGACCTGGACGCCTTGATGGCCCTGCCGCTGACTGACGGCGGTGAGACGGTAGAAGAAGCCCGCCGTAGTCTGATTGCAACCATCGGTGAAAATATCAATGTCCGTCGCTTTGTGCGACGCGATACCACGGGTGGAAACCTGTCCAGCTACCTGCACGGCGATCGTATCGGTGTGCTGGTGGAAGTCGAAGGTGGCGATAGCGACCTGGCGCGTGATGTGGCCATGCATGTGGCGGCATCCAAACCCGTCTGTGTCGATGAGGCCGGTGTACCGCAGGACGTGCTCGACAAGGAAAAGGAGATCTTTTCCGCGCAGGCGGCTGCCAGCGGCAAACCGCCCGAGATCGTTGAAAAGATGGTCAGCGGCCGTATTCGCAAGTTCCTGGGCGAGATCACCCTGGTCGGACAGCCTTTCGTCAAGGATCCGGACCAGACCGTCGGCAAGCTGCTCAAGGGCGCCGGCGCGACAGTCAAGGGCTTTGACCGGTTTGAACTCGGCGAGGGTGTCGAGAAGAAGACCGAAAACTTTGCCGAAGAGGTCATGGCTCAGGTTCAGGGTAGCTGAGTCGGTACCTTGCCGGGGAGGACGCGAAGTCCACTTGCCGGTATGATTCACGGGGTCGCAATGCGGCCCCGTTTCGTACCTGCGGTAAAACTTTCGGGATCACCACTGGCGCCGCGGGTGTTTAGGTGATAAATTTACTTAAATTAGTTATATAACTTATTGTAAATAAAAAACTATGAGCAGAAAAAAGCTGGTCTTTCGTCGTATTCTCCTGAAATTGAGCGGCGAGGCGTTGATGGGAGCGGGTGATTACGGTATCGATCCGGAAACCATTCTCCGTGTTGCCGGTGAGATACACGACCTGGCGGAGCAGGGTGTCGAGATCGGCCTGGTCATCGGCGGGGGAAATATCTTCCGCGGCGCCGGCCTGGCGCAGGGTGGTATTGACCGGGTCACCGGCGACCATATGGGTATGCTTGCCACCGTGATGAACGCGCTGGCCATGCAGGATGCCCTGGAGAAACTCGGTAGCCAGTGCCGGGTGATGTCGGCGCTCAAGATCAACCAGGTCAGTGAGGACTACATCCGCCGCCGCGCCGTACGCCACCTGGAGAAGGGACGTATCGTGCTGTTTGCGGCTGGCACCGGCAACCCGTTTTTTACCACCGACTCTGCCGCCAGCCTGCGTGCGATCGAGATCGGCGCCGAGATCATGCTCAAGGCGACCAAGGTCGATGGCGTTTATGATTCCGACCCGATGAAGAACCCGGATGCGGTACGTTATGAATCACTCAGTTATGACGAGGCGATTGTCAAAAAGCTGGGTGTCATGGATACCACGGCACTGGTGTTGTGCCGTGACCAGAATGTCCCTGTGCGGGTGTTTAACCTGTTCGAGCCGGGCAACCTGTTGCGGGTGATCCAGGGGCAGGCTGTCGGAACCCTGGTGGAGTAGCACACGATGATCGATGAAATACTGGAAGACGCGAAATCCCGCATGGGCAAGAGTATCGAGTCTTTCAAACAGGCGTTGAGCAAGATACGAACAGGCCGGGCACACCCCAGTCTGCTGGACCACATCAAGGTCGAGTATTACGGTTCCGATGTGCCGCTCAGCCAGGTGGCGAATATTACCGTGGAGGATTCCCGCACGCTGGTGGTCAATCCCTGGGAAAAGCCGATGGTGCAGGCGGTGGAAAAGGCCATTATGAAATCCGATCTCGGGCTTAACCCGAACACGGCCGGTACCGTGATCCGCATCCCGATGCCGCAGCTGACCGAGGAGCGTCGTCGCGATATGGTCAAGATCGTACGTAGTGAAGCCGAGGGTGCGCGCGTGGCAATCCGTAATATTCGTCGCGATGCCAACAGCGACTTCAAGGAACTGCTCAAGGAAAAGGAAATTTCCGAAGATGACGAACGCCGCGCCAGTGAGCGCGTGCAGAAGCTGACCGACCAGTATGTGGATGAAGTCGAGAAGCTGGTTGAGGTCAAGGAAGCCGAGTTGATGGAAATCTGATCCGGCGTAATCCGGAAGCAGGCTGAGAACGATTACACCTATGTCACAGGAGCCAGTCCAAGCCGGAGCCGGAATCGCTGAGCAGCGGTTACCGCGCCACGTCGCCATTATTATGGATGGTAACGGACGCTGGGCGAAACGGCGCATGCTGCCGCGCTACATGGGGCACCGCGAGGGTGTGAAGGCTGTGCGCCGCGCTGTCGAGTATTGCCGCAAGCGCAATATCGAGGTACTGACCCTGTTTGCCTTTTCCAGCGAAAACTGGCGACGTCCGGAATCCGAAGTCGGGCTGCTGATGGAATTGTTCGTACGCACCTTGCGTAAGGAAGTCGCCCGGCTGCACAAGAATGGCGTATGTATGCGGTTTATCGGCGACCGCAGTGCCTTTGACCCGAAACTCCAGTCCCTGATGGACAGTGCCGAAGCACAGACCGCCGGGAATACGGGCATGACACTGGCAATCGCGGTCAACTATGGCGGCCGCTGGGATATTGCCGATGCAGCCCGGCGTCTTGCCATGCAGGTAGCGCGTGGTGAACTCGAGCCGCAGGATATCGATAGCGAACGATTGGGACAGGAACTGTCGATTACCGACCTTCCCGAACCCGACCTGTTTATCCGCACCGGCGGGGAGCAGCGCATCAGCAACTTCCTGCTCTGGCAGCTGGCGTATACGGAACTCTATTTTACCGATCTGTTATGGCCGGATTTCAATGCCGACGCGTTTGACGAAGCCCTCCGTTCTTTTGCCGGTCGTCAGCGGCGGTTTGGTCAAACCGGTGACCAGGTCGAGGCCGGGCGTGCTTAAATACCGCATCCTCAGCGCACTCGTGCTTGTCCCGCTGGTGGTGCTGGGTGTGCTTCGCCTGGATAGCGGGGGCTTTGCGTTGATGGCAGCCGTGGCCGTTATGCTGGGCGCCTGGGAATGGGGGCCGCTGGTGCCGTTGCGCAGTTTGCCGGCGCGTGCGGGTTTTGTCGTCGCGGCGCTGGCCGCTGTCATGCTCACCTGGGCCTTTGCGCAAAACGAGTGGCTGGTGAACCTTGTGCTGTGGTCTGCCATGGGGGGCTGGTTGCTGGCGTTGTTCTGGATTACTGCACCGGCGCTCGGCCGTGAAGAAACCCGGTTTCATGCCGCGTTCAAACTGTTTCTCGGTATCGCCGTACTGGTCAGCACCTGGCTGGCGCTGGTGGTCCTGCACAGTCGTCCTGATGACGGGCCGTACTGGGTGCTTTACCTGCTGTTTCTTATCTGGTTTGCCGACAGTGGCGCCTACTTTGCCGGGCGTCAGTGGGGCAAGACCAAACTGGCGCCCCAGGTCAGTCCCGGCAAGACCTGGGAAGGCGTGATGGGTGCACTGACCGTATGTGCGGTGTTTGCCTTTGGTTTTGGCCGGTACATCGGTTTGCAGGGTGCGATGCTGGCGAGTTTTACCCTGGTTTCACTGGTGACCGTGCTGTTTTCCATTGCGGGTGATTTGCTGGAAAGCCTGTTAAAGCGTCATCACGGTGTGAAGGATTCCGGGACATTGATCCCGGGGCACGGGGGCGTGCTGGACCGTATTGACAGCCTGCTGGCGGCAGCGCCGGTATTTGCCTTCGGGCTGAGGTGGATCGAGGTGAGGTGGGTAACGCTGTGAAACCACAGGGGATCACCATACTCGGCGCGACCGGCTCCATTGGCGTGAGTACGCTCGATGTGGTCGCGCGTAACCCGGCGCGTTACCGGGTGGTGGCGCTCACCGCCAACCGTGATATCGACGGCCTGCTCAGGCAATGCCTCGCACATAAACCGCGTTATGCCGTGATGGCGGATACGGACGCGGCGGAGCAGCTTGCGCAGCGCCTGCGCGATCAGGCGGCGGATATCGAAGTGCTTGCCGGGGCAGAAGGCTTGCAGCGTGTCGCCAGTCTCGAGGAAGTGGATTGCGTGATGGCAGCTATTGTCGGCGCGGCCGGCCTGATGCCCGTGCTGGAAGCCGCCCGTTCAGGAAAGCGCATTCTGCTGGCCAACAAGGAAGCACTGGTTATGTCCGGTGCACTGTTTATGCAGCAGGTTCACGAGGGCGGTGCCGTACTGTTGCCCGTGGACAGTGAACACAATGCTATCTTCCAGTGTATGCCGCCGTCCTTTGTACCGGGTGCAGGCACAGCGGACGGTGTCAGCCGGATTCTGCTGACCGCGTCCGGTGGGCCATTCCGGCTGACGCCGCTGGAGCAGTTGGCGGGTATCACGCCCGAGCAGGCTTGCGCCCACCCGAACTGGGACATGGGCCGCAAGATATCGGTCGATTCCGCCACCATGATGAACAAGGGCCTGGAAGTGATCGAGGCCTGCTGGTTGTTTTCGACAGATGCCTCACAGGTCGAAGTGGTGATACACCCGCAGAGCGTGGTGCATTCCATGGTGCAGTATCGTGATGGTTCGGTGCTGGCGCAGCTGGGCAACCCGGATATGCGCACGCCGATTGCACACTGCCTGGCCTGGCCGGAGCGCATCGAGGCCGGTGTCGAACCGCTGGATATCGTTGGTGTTGGGCGGCTGGATTTCGAGGCGCCCGACCTGGTGCGTTTCCCCTGCCTGCGCCTGGCACAGGAGGCCTGGCGGGCCGGTGGCACCGCCTCGGCTGTACTGAACGCGGCGAATGAAATCGCCGTAGAAGCCTTCCTGGATGGACACCTGGCATTTACCGGTATACCGGGCGTGATCGAAGCCACGCTATCGCATATCGGTGTTGAAGAAGCCGCAACACTGGAGGTGATTCTCGATGCCGATCAGCGGGCGCGTGAGTATGCCGGCTCGCAGGTGGCCGGCGCGTTCCACCGCGAGGTGAGGGCATGAGCAGTTTCCCGGGTATGTTGCTGGCGTTTGTTTTTGCCATCAGTGTGCTGGTATCGGTACATGAGTTTGGTCATTTCTGGGTGGCGAGGAAACTCGGCGTCAAGGTATTGCGATTCTCGATCGGTTTCGGAAAGCCGTTATGGCGACGTCGTTTTGGCGAGGACAATACCGAATTCGTGGTGGCGGCGTTACCGCTTGGCGGTTATGTCAAGATGCTCGACGAACGCGAGGCGCCGGTTGAAGATCACGAGCGTTCGAGGGCCTTCAACCACAAACCACTGTGGATACGTTCTGCCGTGATACTGGCCGGACCCGCATTTAACTTCCTGTTCGCGATCGTAGCTTTCTGGCTGATGTTTATCAGTGGCGTGCCCGGCATGAAGCCCGTACTCGGTGAGATCGAACCGGACTCCATTGCCGCGCAGGCGGGCTTCCATGAGAATGATGAGATACTTGCCATCGATGGTGAGCCAACCCGAACCTGGGATGATGCTTCCATGCTTTTGCTGGATGCGGCCCTGTCGCGACATCGCAGTGACGTCAAGGTGCGCAGCGAAGGGGACCGTTTGCAGGAACACGTGATCGATTTCAGCCAGGCGCCCGACGCACTGGCGAAAGGCGGGCTGCTGAAAAACCTGGGTTTCTCACTGTGGCGCCCCAGGGTTCCGGCCATTATCGACCGTGTACTCCCGGGCAAGCCGGCCGAGCAGGCGGGGCTCCTGCCCGGTGACAAGGTAGTTGCGGTCGATGGCAAGCCGGTAGCATTCTGGCGTGAATGGGTCCGCTATGTACGTGCACATCCCGGGCAGACGATGACGATTCGTGTCCTGCGACAGGGCAAGCCGGTTGAACTGGAAATGACGCCCGAGGCCGTCGAAGAGGGCGGCGAAACAGTGGGTAAAATCGGCGCTGCGGTGCAGCCCCCGGAAAACCCCGGCAATGATTTACGCGTCACAGTGCGTTACAGTGCGGCCGATGCCGTGGGCCGAGCCTTTGCCAGGACCTGGAGTACTTCAGCCCTGACGGTGCGTACCTTGTGGGGCATGCTGGCCGGGCGTGCTTCGGTCGAGAATATCAGCGGGCCATTGAGCATCGCACAGTATGCGGGCTATTCCGCGAGTGCCGGGCTGGCCAGTTTCCTGAAATTCCTGGCGATTGTCAGCGTCAGTCTCGGGGTGCTTAACCTGTTGCCTGTGCCGATACTGGATGGCGGTCACCTGCTGTATAACATCATCGAATGGGTGCAGGGCAGGCCCCTGTCTGAATATGCACAACAAATCGGGCAACAGCTTGGCATCGGTTTGCTGCTGTTGCTCATGAGTATTGCTTTTTACAACGACCTGTCCCGGTTATTCGGGACGTGACTGTGTGCGGATTTTTTTATGCGATTTAGTTTGAAACCCCTGGTTATCGGTATGGCGCTGATTTCGTCGGCGCATGCCTTCGAGCCTTTTGATGTCGAAGATATTCGTGTCGAGGGTTTGCAGCGTATTGCACCAGGCACAGTGTTCAACTACTTGCCTGTGAAAGTTGGCGACCATTTCAACACCTTCGAATCGGAACGCGCCATTCGTTCCCTGTTCAAGTCCGGCTATTTTCGTAATATTCGCCTTGAACGTGATAAAGGGGTGCTGGTGGTCTATGTCCAGGAACGTCCTGCGATAGCCAGCATCAAGGTGCAGGGTAATGATGATATCGAAACCAAACCGCTGCTCGATTCGCTGGCGGATATCGGGCTGGCGGAAGGCCGGGTTTTCAACCGTTCACTGCTGGAAAAAGTAGAACAGGAACTGGAACGCCAGTATTTCAGCCGTGGCAAGTACGGGGTAAAGATCAAGACCACGGTGACGCCGCTGGAACGCAACCGGGTTGGCATACTGATCGATGTGTCCGAGGGTGTCGTGGCACGGATCAAGCAGATCAATATTGTCGGCAACAAGGATTTCGATGATAAAACCCTGCTCGACCAGTTCCAGCAGAGAACGCCGGGCTGGCTGACCTTTTATACCAAGGACGACCAGTACTCCAAGCAGAAACTGGCGGCTGACCTGGAAACCCTGCGCTCCTACTACCAGGACCGGGGCTATATCAAGTTCAATGTAGACTCCACCCAGGTATCGATTACACCGGACAAGAAAGATATCTACATCACCATCAATATCACGGAAGGCAAGCCGTACCACGTCAGTGAAATCAAGCTGTCGGGTGACCTGGTGGTGCCGGCCGAGGAGTTGTTCCCTGCGTTCCGGATTAATGCCGGGGACATTTTTTCGCGCAAGAAGGTGACTCGTACGGTATCGAAAATTTCCGATTACCTGGGTAATAAGGGATACGCCTTCGCCAATGTCAACACCATCCCTGAAATTGACGAGAAAAACCAGACGGTCTCGCTGACCTTTTTTGTCGACCCCGGCAAGCGGGTCTATGTCCGTCGTATCAACTTTGCCGGTAATACCAAGACCCGGGACCAGGTGATGCGCCAGGAAATGCGGCAGATGGAAGGTGGCTGGTTTGCTTCACAGAAAGTTGAGCGTTCGCGTACACGTCTGCAACGGCTGGGGTTTTTCTCCTCGGTCAATGTGGAGACGCCCGCCGTGCCCGGTACCACGGACCAGGTCGATGTCAACTATTCCATTGCCGAGCAGCCGTCGGGCAGTATTTCGGTAGGTGTCGGCTTCTCCCAGACCTCGGGTATCTTGCTGAATGGCAGCATTTCCCAGAACAACTTCCTTGGTACGGGGCGGCGTGTTTCTGCCTCGGTGAACAACAGCTCTGTTAACAAGATATTCAGCTTCTCCTACAACAATCCCTACTATACCGTGGATGGTGTCAGTCGCGGGTTTGGCGCGTTTTCCCGCCAGACCGACGCAAACAATGCCAATATCGCCAACTATTCAACCGATACATTTGGCGCGAATGTCACTTACGGATTCCCGGTGAACGAGTTCGATTCCCTGAATTTCGATATGAAGGTGGACAGCCTCAAACTCAAGGTGTCGGATTTTGCGTCAACCCAGATCACTGACTTTGTTAATGATCATGGTGATAACTTCAAAAGCCTGACACTGGTCGGCAGTTTTGCACACGATACGCGAAACCGCAGGGTGTTCCCGAGCAGTGGTGGCGTGCAGCGCATCAGTGTCGAAACCAAGGTGCCGGGCTCGGATCTGGAGTACTACAAGGTTAACTTGCGCGCACAGCATTTCGTTCCCCTGACGCGGCGCTTTATCCTGTCCTCGAAATTGCAGATTGGCTGGGGCGACGGTTTTGGAGATTTCAAGAACATGCCATTTTTCCAGAACTTTTTTGCTGGTGGTACGCGTTCTGTTCGGGGTTACCAGGACAATTCCCTGGGACCGCGTGATTCCAGGAATGATCCGCTTGGCGGCAGTTTCCGGACCGTGGGGAATATGGAAATCATCTTCCCGCCACCGTTCATGGCCGACAGCAAGAGCGTGCGCCTGAGCCTGTTCTATGATGTCGGTAACGTGTTCTCGTCAACGAATAATTTCAGTGTCAATGATTTGCGCATGTCAGCCGGTCTCGCGGCCGTCTGGCTTTCACCGGTTGGTCCCTTGTCAATCAGTGTTGCCGAACCCTTCAACGACCAATCTGGCGATGACACCCAGGTTTTCCAGTTTAATTTAGGTGCGGGATTCTAATCGAGGAGAGTGAGATGAAAATGATCAAACAGGTAATCAGTGGATTGTTGTTGCTCGGTGTAGTGTCTGCACCGGCATTTGCCGAGACCAAGGTAGGCGTGGTGAATTTCCTGCGCATGATGGAAGAGGCGCCCCAGGCCAAGGCCGCTCAGAGCAAGATCGAGTCAGAGTTTGCGCCGCGCGAGCAGAAGCTCGTCGCCTTGCAGAAAGAGATTCGCAAATTGCAGGACAAGCTGGAAAAAGACGGCGCCGTGATGAGTGAAGCCCAGAGTAACAAGCTGGAACGCCAGGCTTTGTCGAAAGGCCGCGACCTGAAGCGTTCGCGTGAGGAATTTCGCGATGACCTGAACATCCGCAAGAACGAGGTGACGGCGCAACTGCAACGGGAAATGCTGGAAGCGACACGTGCGCTGGCCAAGGAGAAAGGCTTCGATATCATTCTCGGGCAGGGCGTGGTCTACGCCAACAAGCGTGCGGACATCACTAACCTGGTCCTGGAAAGACTGACGAAGAACTATAAAAAATCGGCTGGCGGCAAGTAAGCCACTGCGACCATTTTGATGCAGATCACCCTGTCGGCGCTGGCGGAGCAGCTTGACATTACATTACGGGGTAACGGCGATACCCTGATTTCCTCGGTATCGACGCTGCAGCAGGGGGGTGAAGGTGCGCTGGGGTTTCTTGCCAACCCCGCCTACCGGAAGTACCTGGAGAATACGCGTTTGTCCGCAGTGCTGCTGGCGGAGGAAGACGCCGATGCCTGTCCGGTGGCGGCACTGGTTTCCACCAATCCCTACGCGGACTACGCTCGCGCCGTGCGCCTGATCTACCCGGCGCAGCCGCTGACGCCGGGTGTGCATGAAAGTGCCGTGATCGATGTGGATGCTGATGTTGATCCGCAAGCCTGCATCGGGGCGAATGTCGTCATTGCGGCCGGCGCACGAATCGGCCGGGGTGTCTATCTGGGCCCGGGTTGCGTGATTGATGCCGGTGTCACCATTGGCGATAACAGTTGCCTCGTTGCCCATGTCACCCTGCTGGCAAAAACCCGGATTGGTCAGCGCGTCACCATCCACCCCGGCGCGGTGATTGGCAGTGAGGGCTTCGGCATTGCCACCACCGATGAAGGCTGGGAGAAGGTGCCCCAGCTCGGCAGCGTGCATATTGGTGACGATGTGGATATTGGCGCCAATACGACCATTGATCGTGGCGCGCTCGACGATACCGTGATTGAAGAGGGCGTGCGCATCGATAATCAGGTGCAGGTGGC
>JALWRY010000266.1 GCA_027080445.1 Thiohalobacter sp.
TTGTGGCCAGCCGCGCGCAGGGGATACGAATCGAGCACAATCACCTGAATGCTGTACTGTTCGGTATCTGGCTCGATGGTTGCAGTGGCGCAGTGATCCGTGGCAATCATATTCACGGACTGCCCGCTCTGCGTTTGCAGGATCGCGGCAACGGCATCCATCTGCATAACGTCAACCACACGACGATAGAGGACAACGAGGTGTGGGAAACACGGGATGGCATCTATATCGAGACCAGCAATCACAATATCCTGCGCCACAACAGGATTCGATCCCTGCGTTATGGCATACACTACATGTATTCCAACCACAACGAGGTGATTGGCAACCAGACCCGCAACACCCACACCGGTTATGCCCTGATGATGTCAGATCACCTGCTGATCCGGAATAACCACTCCAGCGATGACCGCAACTACGGGATCCTGATGAACTACATCAACTACAGTACTCTCACCGGCAACGTCATCACAGGTATCCACGCCGGATCAGGAAAAGACACTGGCGGGATGGTTGTCGCCGGCACCGAAGGGCGGGGACTGTTCATCTATGATTCACAGGCTAACGAGATTCATGACAATGAAGTCGCAAGCAGTGACGTCGGCGTCTATCTGACGGCAGGATCAGTGGGTAACCGGATCTACGACAACAGATTTATTAACAATCGCACACAGGTGAAGTACGTCTCCACCCGCAAGCAGGAGTGGTCCTCAAAAGGACGTGGCAATTACTGGAGCGACTATCTGGGTTGGGATCTGAATGGCGACGGTATTGGCGATCGCCCCTACCTTCCCAATGACGGGGTTGACAGGATGCTGTGGCAGTTTCCCAAGGCCAAATGGCTGATGTACAGTCCAGCGATCGAAGTGCTTCACTGGGTTCAGCGCCAGTTCCCGCTGCTGCGCCCGCAGGGTGTTCAGGACAGCCACCCGCTGATGAATCCAGTCAATAACCAGGCCGTTTAATGGATACAGCAATCGACCTGAAAGCGGTCAGTAAACACTATCGAGCGCTTACGGCACTGCAGCAACTCAACTTGTGCGTTGGGCGGGGCGAAGTGCTTGGCCTGTTGGGTAACAACGGCGCCGGAAAGACCACTACCATCAAGTTGATACTGGGTATGATTCAGCCGGATGGCGGTGAGTTGTCGGTGCTGGGGTGTTCCCCGGGTACCCCGCAAGCGCAAGCGCTGCGATTGCAAATCGGCTATTTGCCGGAGAGTATGCACTTTTACGATCCGCTTAGCGGCCGCGAAGTGCTGGACTATTTTGCCCGCCTTAAACGAGTGTCCGTAGATGAACGGGACAGACTGCTTGACCAGGTGGGGCTTACCGGTGCAGCCGACAGGCCGGTGGCGACCTATTCCAAAGGTATGAGACAGCGTCTTGGCCTGGCCCAGGCGTTCCTCGGCAGACCACGCCTGTTGCTGTTGGACGAACCCTCCACCGGGCTGGATCCTATCGCCGCCCTGGATCTGCTTGAGCGACTCCGGGCATTGCGCCGGGAGGGTTGCACCATTGTTATTTCCACTCACCAGCTGGCCGGCATCGAGCAACTGGTAGACCGGGTCGCCATCCTGCAGCAGGGGCGCCTGCGGATTCACGGCACCCTGGAGAAGCTGCGACGTCGCTCCGGTCTGCCTGACCGGTTACGACTCAGGGGACATTGGCAGCCAGCCAGCCTGCAACAGCAGCTGGCCGAGTGGGGCTGCCGGGATTACCGGCTCGACGGACAGGTGCTCGAGCTGACGACCACCGCCGACAACAAGATACCCCTGTTGCGCCGGTTGCTCGCACAGGAGGGAGTAGAAGACCTGGCGCTGGAGGCCCCTAATCTGGAGCGCTTATATCGCCATTTCAGCAAGACGCCGGAGCCTTTTGATGCATGAGATTTTGACTGTGGCGCGCAAAGAGTTTCTGGAGGGGGTGCGTAACCGCTGGCTCATCGGCATCGTCATCATCCTGGCCTTGTTTGCGCTCGGTCTGGGGTATCTGGGCGCTGCGATCAGTGGCAAGGCCGGGCTGCTTCCCCTGGATACGCTAATCGTGAGTCTGGCCTCCCTCGCCGTATTCCTGCTGCCCCTGATCGCCCTGTTGCTGGGCTACGATACGATTATCGGTGAGCGCGAAAACGGGACGCTGCTGCTGTTGCTCAGCTACCCGTTGAGTCGGTCCCAGCTGATCAGCGGGAAATTTCTGGGCCACCTGCTGGTGTTAGCACTGGCCACTGTCCTTGGTTTCGGGGTTGCAGCGGCATCAATCGCTGCCCTGTCGGGAAATCTGCTCGACGTCGCCCTGTGGCGGCTTTTTGGCGCTTTCATTTTTTCATCCATATTGTTGGGCGGTGTGTTTCTGGCTCTGGCCTACCTGATCAGCGTGACAGTTAGTGAGAAGACCCATGCCGTGGCCCTGGCGCTGGGGCTGTGGTTCTTCTTCGTTCTGGCCTACGATCTGGGTCTGCTGGGTCTGCTGGTCTTTTCCCATGGCGCTATTGGTCATGATCTGTTTCCTTATTTGCTGCTACTCAACCCCAATGACGTGTTCCGCCTGGCCAACTTCACCCTGGTCGGCGCCTCCACCGCCTATCCGGGCATGGCTCCCATCGTAATGCAGGGCGGTTTTTCCCTGCCGTTGCTGCTGAGTACACTGCTGGGGTGGCTGGTACTCCCGTTTCTGCTTGCGCTGTGGCGGTTCCAGCGCGCACAGTTGTAGTGGCGTGAAGACTGGCCGGTGTTGGCTGCCGACCGCCAGAGACTATGCAGTGGCCCGTTCAGGCCGCAAACGGGCTTGCAATAGTCCCACCCTTTAGCTACTTTGTTCGCGCAGCTAGGGGTGCTCCTGTGACAACGGGGCTGAGAAACACCCTTCGAACCTGAACCGGTTAATGCCAGCGCAGGGAAGCTGAATCTGCATCAGCTTTTCCCTGCGATGAATCACTCACCCGAGAGAGGGGAAAGCCCATGAGCGCCATCCCGGAAGAATTTGTTCAGAAGACCAGCGAGCTTTCCGGGGAGGTCACCCGACCGTTTCCCGGTTCGCGCAAGATTTACGTGCAGGGCTCGCGCGCGGATATCCGCGTGGGTATGCGCGAAATCCGGCAGGCCGAGACCGCTGCCAGTTTTGGCGCGGAGGCCAACCCGCCGATCACTGTCTATGACACCTCCGGCCCGTACACGGACCCCGAGGCAAGCATCGATCTGCTGAAAGGCTTGCCGGAACTGCGGCGTGGCTGGATCGACGAACGCGGCGACACCGAATGGCTGGACGGTCCCTCGTCCGAGTTCGGTCGCCAGCGCAACAGCGACCCGGCACTGGATACCTTGCGTTTTGAACACATTCGCAAGCCGCGTTGCGCCAAATCCGGCGCCAATGTGTCGCAAATGCACTATGCGCGCCAGGGCATCATTACGCCGGAGATGGAATATGTCGCCATCCGCGAGAACCTGCGCCTGGAACAGCTGAAAGACTGCGGCCTGCTACGCCAGCACCGCGGCCAGAGTTTTGGCGCCAGCGTGCCGGAACGGGTGACGCCCGAGTTTGTGCGTGACGAAATCGCCCGCGGCCGCGCTATCATTCCCGCCAATATCAACCACCCGGAACTGGAGCCGATGATTATCGGCCGCAATTTCCTCGTCAAGGTGAATACCAATATCGGCAACTCGGCGGTGACCTCGTCGATCGCCGAGGAAGTGGAAAAAATGGTCTGGTCGACGCGCTGGGGCGGCGACACGGTGATGGACCTGTCCACCGGCAAGAACATCCACGAAACCCGCGAGTGGATCCTGCGTAACTCCCCCGTGCCGGTCGGCACCGTGCCGATCTACCAGGCGCTGGAAAAAGTCGACGGCAAGGCCGAAGACCTGACCTGGGAGCTGTTCCGCGACACCCTGATTGAACAGGCCGAGCAGGGCGTGGACTATTTCACCATCCACGCCGGGGTGCGCCTGCAGTATGTGCCGCTGACAGCGGATCGCGTGACCGGCATCGTTTCGCGCGGCGGTTCGATCATGGCCAAGTGGTGTCTCGCGCACCACGAGGAAAGTTTCCTGTATACACACTTCGCGGACATCTGCGACATCATGAAAGCCTATGACGTGTCTTTCTCGCTGGGCGACGGCCTGCGCCCGGGCTCGCTGGCGGATGCCAACGACGCCGCGCAGTTCGGCGAGCTGGAAACCCTCGGCGAGCTCACCCGGATTGCCTGGGACCATGATGTGCAGGTGATGATCGAGGGCCCGGGACACGTGCCCATGCAGCTCATCAAGGAGAACATGGACAAGGAACTGCATGATTGTTACGAAGCGCCGTTCTATACGCTGGGCCCGCTGACCACGGATATTGCACCGGCCTACGATCACATTACCTCGGCCATCGGCGCCGCGCAGATCGGCTGGTACGGTACTGCCATGCTGTGCTACGTCACGCCCAAGGAACACCTCGGCCTGCCCAACAAGCAGGATGTGCGCGAAGGCATCATTACCTACAAGATTGCGGCGCACGCCGCCGACCTGGCCAAGGGCCATCCCGGTGCGCAGGTGCGGGATAACGCCATGTCCAAGGCGCGTTTCGAGTTCCGCTGGGAGGATCAGTTCAACCTGGCCCTCGACCCCGAGCGTGCGCGCGAATACCACGACGAAACCCTGCCCAAGGATTCCGCCAAGGTGGCGCATTTCTGTTCCATGTGCGGGCCGCATTTCTGCTCCATGAAGATCACCCAGGACGTGCGCGAGTATGCGCGTGAGCTGGGCGTGTCCGAAGATGAAGCCCTGACGCCGGGCCTGCAGGAAAAGTCGGTTGAATTCGTCAAGGGCGGCGCGGAGATCTACAACAAGGCGTGAGATGGCCGGCCCCGGCGGTTATTCCGGTACCAGACGGATGATGACACGATTGTTGGCGGCGGCGATGCGGTTCCATTCGCCGGCTTTTGTCGTGGCATCGCGCGGCGGATAAGCGACCAGTGGGTCGCTGCGCCGGGCGGCGCGGATCTCCAGTGTGATACGGCCGTCCTGCAGCCAGGGCGAACTGGCGATGAAATTGGCGAAGGCCAGCGACTGGTGCGTGGACGGCGAGTCGGTGGGCTGTACCGGGTTGATAATGCGGCTGCACTGGTCCAGCGGGGTGTTTTCGCCGGCCAGTTTGAGGCCTTTCTCCGGGTCGCCTTGCAGACAGAATTCACCCACGTGGGTCTCCAGCACCAGTTTTCCGCGAAAGCCGCCACTGGCCAGCCGCTCCAGTAGTTGCGCGACCGTTTGCATG
>JALWRY010000267.1 GCA_027080445.1 Thiohalobacter sp.
CGCGCAGGGTAGCTTTTATGTCGGCGCCGGGCGGTGACAGGAAAGGCTGTATCCGGCCGTCGGCCCGCAGACTGCTGTAGCGGCCGAGTGAGGCACGCAGGGAGAAGGGGCTTTGTTGTGTCGGCTGGCGCGTATCCAGTTGCTTCAGCATGACTTGTTTTATACCGGCGGTCAGGCGGAAAGGGGGTTGCACGCTGTCATCACGGAAATGAATTGTGCTGTCGCCATCAATAATAATTGTCTTGATAACAACTGCCGGCGTGGAGGCCTGCGATGTTGTCTGTTCAGTTTTCGCACGACGTTTGACCGGCGTGAAACCGGCTATTTTGCCTTGCTGGTTGATGCGTAATCGCACGTCCAGGCCAGTATGGTGGAGACGATCGATTTCAACCAGAGCTGGTGTCATGTGCAGATTGTCTGCTTGCAATGTTGCCAGTTGTATATCGGGTGGGCTGTCCGTTTGTGGCGGTGTTTTGCCCGGCAACCAGGCCTGTAAGGCTTCGAGCGTCAGTTTGCCGCGCTGTTCATACTGCAGGCCCCCGGTACCCATCGAGATATCGACATCACTGTCCAGCGACAGCTTGCCGTCCAGTTGCGTCAGCAGGGGCCTGGCGAAAACCGCAAAGGGCCGCAGCCCCAGTTGTTCAAGCGAAATACTGGCCCGGTAGCGGGGTGTGCCGGCAAAGGGCGAAAGCTTCCCCCTGATCGTAAAAGCCGCGCCGTTGAGTCGGCCCTGACTGCTCAGGCTGGCGGGGGTGTCAGGCGCCCATTGCGCCAGCCCGTCCAGTTTGAGCGTGTCGAGATCAAGGTTGAGTTTGAGTTTTTTGTCGAGATAGACCAGCCGGGTGTTACGGAAAGACAGTTGCCGGATACCGGCGGCCCAGTCCGCAGAGTGTTTCCCGGCTGCCGGTGCCTCGGTGCCTGGTGGTGTGTGCGGTATATGGATGCCGCCAACAGACAGCTGTGCCGGGTTGCGGTTATCGATGGTTCCCCTGAAACCGGAAAGGTGTACCGCCTCGAGTGTGATGTGCCGGTCCAGCAGGGGACGCCAGGCCACGTCGAGCAAGGCGGAGTCAAATGACAGTGTGGCGCCGTCATCGCCGTGAATTTTCAGGCCTTCCAGTTTCAGCGTGGCCGTAAACGGGTTGAAATCAACATTGTCGATCGAAACCCGTTCACCGCCGTGTTCCAGTAGCCAGTTGCTGAAAAGTTGCTGTATGAGTAAGGGCGCGCCGGCAAGCATGATGGTGAAGACGGCGGCGACAAGCAGGCTGTAACGCAGCCAGGACGGAAACTTGATCATCTGCAACGAACCCTGCGCGATTTGCAGGAAGTATAGCGCTTCAGGGAATAAAAAGGGTAAAGCGACCGCCCCCGTCGATGCCGTTGTTGCGCGTACGGATAAAGCCCTGCCGACCTTCGTGCTCGTGCAAGGCGGCGATGGTGGCGGCAAAGTACAGGCCCAGCCCGGTGCTGCCTGATTTGAAACTGATGGCGGGAGCATCCTGCTCACCTTCATGCAGCATGAAAGCCGGGAATCCCTCGCCGTCATCCTCGACATAGAACGTCAGGTAGTCACCTTCCCGCTGTGCACCGATACGTATCCGCCGGCAGGCGTATTTCCAGGCGTTATTGATGACGCTGCTGATCAGGCCGCTGACCAGTTCATGGTCAAAGAAACCCTGCAGGTCTTCATCACAATCCATGTCGATTTCGATACCCCTGAGCGCCAGCAGACCCTCGTTGTCGAGCAGGCACTCTTCCAGGACATCGCAGGCATCGTTTTCCGTGATGTTGGGTGAATAGCGGGATTCGTTAATCCGGTAAAGCGTCAACACCTGGACCAGATTCGAGCTGAGTCGCTTCCCCTCGTAACGCAGCTGGGAAAACCGCTCATGTGACGCACAGCGTTCCGGGCCGCAGCGTGAATCGATTTCATCGAGCACCGTGAGCAGCATGCCGACCGAGTTCTTCATATCGTGTACGGCGTTGGCGAGGATAATATTGAAATCCGGTTTTCCTGTGTCGTCGGTCATGGCGATATCCCGTGTCAGGTGAGTTCCTGCTCGCGCGCCGTTTCGGCGGGAAGCCTGGCTGCCAGTTCACGACAGGTGGTCAGTAAACGGTTCTGGCGTTCGCGGTGCATCTCGTTTTCACCGGCGGCCCGGATATAGCCGAGGGCCTGGGCAAGTGCGGGCCGGCTGGCGCCGCTGTTTCTCATCTGGCTGATCAGGGATTGTGCTGCATTGAGATTGATCACCGGGTTGCGCGGCATGCCGCGCGCGGCGCGGGTGAACAGCTGTATGGAGGCTTCAATTTCACCGTCTTTCAGCAGTTTTACGCCTTCGTTATTGATGCTGACGATTTCCTTGCGGGTGGACTCGATCAGGGTGTCGATAGCGTCGCCCGCACCAGCTTCGCTGTACAGCTTCGTCACCTGTGCAAGAATGCCTTCATTCGTGTCATTGTTGCAGATGACCTGGCGAATGATGCGGTCGGCGTCTTCCCGACGATTGTGTTCCAGGCAGGAGCGGGCCAGTGACATGCCGACATCGGCGGACACCAGTTCCGGTTGTTGCGTGGCTATCTCCAGTGCGTCGGCGAGTGCGCCGGCGCTTTCCTTTTCGTTTCCCTGCGCCGAGTAGACCTGGCTGGTCACCGTAGCCGCTTCCAGTTTTGCCAGTGGACTGTGTTCGAATTCGGCGCTGATCGATGTAGCAATACGCAGGGCTTCAGTGGCTGACGCCCGCTGCACCAGTACGCGGGCCAGCGCGGCATAGTCTGCCGGCGCACGCAGGATAGAGCCCTTGCCGATACGCACCGCCTTGCGACGGGCCGTTTCGCAGGTTTCCAGGTCTTCATTGCAGTCGGCCAGCTCGGCGAGCGCGCGCTGCCGGAGCAGGGAGTGTGGCGAACGTTCCACCCCTTCCCTGAGCGCTTCCTGCGCCTGTTCAGTGTCGCCGAGTCGCTTGCGCGCTTTCGCCAGCCAGTCATAGGCGGCGATGAAGGTCGGATTTCCCGCCAGCAGTTTTTCGAACACGGCGGCGGCGCGCGGGTAATCCTGGCGGAAAAAGGCGATACGTCCGATATCGAAGCGCGCCCAGGGCAATTCCCGTCCGGCCAGCACAGCTTCGCAGAGGTTCTGCGCACGCTCGAGGTCTCCGCTGCGGATTAACAGCTCACACTTCAGCTTGTAGAGTTCGAAACGGTACTTGTGCCGGTCTTCCAGGTAACGGTCGATGAGTTCGATGGCAGCCGGGTACTGTTTACGATCCATTGCCCGGGTGATCTTGCGTAGCTCGTCCTGCTTTTGCACAAACTTCTTCAACCTGACCTGTAAGGTCACCTTGGTCACCGGCTTGGAAATGTAACCGTCAGGCTGTTGCTCCATGGCGCCCATGACCATTTGCGCGTTGGTTTCGGCCGACACCATGATAAAGGCCGAGCTGAATGGCAGCAGGTTACGGTAGCGGGCTTCTTCCAGCACTTGCTGGCCGTCCTTGCCTTCGCCCAGGTTGTAGTCGCAGAGAATGATGTCAAAACGGCTTTGCTGGAGTTTTTCAATGGCGTCGTCGCCATTGCGTGCGGTTTCGATACGCTCGGGTTGCCACGGCAGCAGCATGCTGCGCAGGGCCGAGCGCATTTCCGGGAAATCGTCAACGATCAGGATCGTCCTGTGTTTGAGGCTCCAGAGTTTCATGGTGCTGGTGTTTGCGTCCTGCCGTCCCTGTCCATGCGGTGATCCCGCGAATTTTCGAGTATATCGGTTACAATCGGCCCATGTTGCGATTCACTGAACTTTCCCTGCGGCGTGGGCCGCGCCTGTTGTTCGAGCAGGTGTCGCTGCAGATTCATCCCGGCTACCGGGTCGGCCTGACCGGGGCCAATGGAACCGGTAAATCCAGCCTGTTTTCACTGATACTGGGCGAATTGCACGCGGACAGCGGTGAGCTGTACCGGCCGCGTGACTGGGTCATCGCCCACGTGGCGCAGGAAGCCCCCGCCGGCGACCGCGCCGCCATCGAATATGTGCTGGATGGTGACCGGGAATTACGCCGGCTTGAACGCTTGCTGGCAGAGGCTGAAGCGAACGATGCAGGTGAGCAGATTGCCACACTGCACGGCCGTTTCGAGTCCATCGGCGGTTACCAGGCACGCAGCCGTGCAGCGCGACTGATGCACGGGCTGGGGTTCTCTGTGGACGATGACAACCGCGCTGCCAGTGAGTTTTCCGGTGGCTGGCGTATGCGCCTGAACCTGGCGCAGGCGCTGATGTGCCGCTCCGATCTGCTGTTGCTCGATGAGCCCACCAACCATCTCGATCTGGACGCGGTGATCTGGCTGGAGGCGTGGTTATGCAGCTACCCGGGGACATTGTTGCTGATTTCCCACGACCGTGACTTTCTCGACAGCGTGACCGATCATATCGCGCACATCGAGCAGCAACGCATTGTACTGTATGCCGGCAACTACTCGGCGTTCGAGGTTTACCGCGCCGAGCAACTGGCCGGCCAGCAGGCGCAGTATGTCAAACAGCAGCGCGAAATTGCCCATATGCATGCCTACGTTGAGCGTTTCCGCGCCAAGGCCACCAAGGCGCGCCAGGCGCAGAGCCGTCTCAAGGCACTGGAGCGCATGGAACGGATTGCCCCGGCGCACGTCGACTCCCCCTTCCACTTCAGCCTGCCGGCCGCGGAAAAAATGCCGGCCCCGTTATTACGGCTCGACCGGGTGGCGGCCGGTTACGCGCAGAGCCCGGTGATCAGCGCCGTGAACCTGGGCCTGTCGCCCGGTGACCGCATTGGCCTGCTTGGGCCGAACGGGGCGGGCAAATCGACACTGATCAAGGTGCTGGCCGGTGAGCTGGCCATACAGGAGGGTGAATACCTTCCCGCGCAGGACCTCAAAATCGGCTACTTCGCCCAGCACCAGATCGAGCAGTTGCACCCGCAACACAGCCCGCTGGACCATCTGCAACAGCTCGACCCGCAGGCCCGTGAGCAGGCGCTACGCGATTACCTGGGCGGTTTCGGTTTTGCCGGCGACCAGGCGCTGGCGCCCACCGGCCCGTTTTCTGGCGGCGAAAAATCACGCCTGGCGCTGGCGCTGCTGGTCTACCGGCGGCCCAACCTGCTGTTACTGGATGAGCCTACCAACCACCTCGATCTGGAAATGCGCCAGGCACTGGCCACGGCCTTGCAGGACTTCGAAGGCGCCATGGTGCTGGTCTCGCACGACCGGCATCTGCTG
>JALWRY010000268.1 GCA_027080445.1 Thiohalobacter sp.
CATCCGCTGAAGTCGGTGCGCGACTCGGACAAATCAGTGAGTTTTCCCTGTTGATTGCCGTGCTGGCGACCCGGTCTGCCGTCATCACCACGCATGCGTCCTACCTGATTCAGGTTGCCACGCTGATCACTTTCATTGTCTCGTCGTACTATATTGTACTGCGCTACCCCACCCCGATGGCCGTGTCGGACAAGCTACGTCGCGACTGAACGATCATCGGCTGAGATAGAAATAGTCCCAGGCCTTCCCCGACAGCGCCTCCAGTATCGACATCAACCCGTCTGCGGGTACCGCCTCGTGGGGGAACACATGCTCGATCTCGACAAAAAAACGCCCGAAGCCGGCGCCCCGCCGCCAGTCCAGCCGGTACAGTGGAACAGACTCGCCACAGCCGGAACAATGTTGCAGCCTGTCATACGCCAGTGAGGTGGGGCGCTCCTGTGGCGCGCGACAGGCGGCACAGCGTGGCGCTGGCACAGGCCGGGATTCCAGCAACTGTACATCCCTGAAATCATGCAAGCGGATACGGCATACCGGCTGTCCGTCGGCCGCCTGTTGCGCGGTCAGGGAAACCCCGGGAGAACAACCGAGGAACATAACCAGTGTCCGGAAGCGCTCGCCAGCCCGGTACAATGGCGCCTCGCCTTCCTCACGCGCGCCTGCCAGACCGGCGCCCGAGAGCACCCCCGCGACATGATCCGGCGACGCCGGCCGCCACAAGGGATCCTGACAGTGAAGGTACAGTGAATGCATCAGCGATACCGGCAACGGGTACCGGTATCAATCAGGCGCCGCTGGTGGTGATATCCCAGCTATAGGAGCAATCGAGGTAAGAGCGCACCGAGATCAGTCCGACAATACCGTCCTCGACCATGGTGGCAGCCGGGGTACGCTGGCGGAACTTGCGATTGGGCTTGTTCATCCACAACTTGCCCATACGCCGGCTGAAGGGATAGGTGGTACGCAGTGCATCGGCAATACAAATCAGGTGCTCGACACGCTGCATGACTTCCGGACTGTCAGGAAGCGGGCGGTTTTCACGCAACTGTCTGATTTCACGGGCCGGCGCCTTATCCAGACCCAGCAGGAGCAATTGGTCCTTGCCACTGATACCCCAATCATCCAGCATCCGTAGCACACCCTGAGTGAGCTGGACGCGCTCGTCTTCTGTCATCTCAGACATAAGCCACTGCTCCGATCCCGTTAAATGCCGGCAAGTGTAGCATGCCAGGCACACCGGAATCCCCCTGTAACCCTGAAGAATGCAGGGTAAACGCTGATTTCCCGCCGCACTCGCCGTTTTTCCTGTGTTAATCTCCGCGCTCGAAAATATCGGCCGATCCAGCCGCCAATAACAACCTGGAAAAATGCCCAATGAAAACACTGTTCAAATGCCTGCTGTACCTTGCCAGCGGGCTGTATGCCACGGTTTCCCCGGCCGATCAGGCCACACTGTCCAACGGTGACCGGATTTCCGGCATACTGATCGAGCAAACCCTGGACAAGGTCGTCATCGAAACGCCTTACGCCGGCAAGATCACGATTAAACGCAACGAAATCAATCGACTGTCAACTGACCATCGACTGCGCATCCAGCTGCAGGACGGCCGCTGGTTCGACGGCCTGCTGAAGGAAGATCCCTCAGGTCATTTGATCATCGAGACACCGAACCGGGAGCCTGTTACGGTGAACGGACTTGACACGATTACCGCCATCGGCGCCGTGCCTTCCGGCAAACCGATGGAATACGAATGGCGCGGAAACATTACACTGGCCGGGGAAAAACAGTCGGGGAATACGGATACGGACAAGCTGAACATCCATAGCCGTGTCGTGGCGGAAAAGAAAAAGCATGACCGTTTCACGATCGAGGCCATGCTGGCGCGTGAGCATGCCGATAACCGCCTGACCAAGGAACAATATCGCCTGAATGGAAAATACGATCATTTTTTCCGCAAGAACTGGTTTGGCTTTGTCGGCACAGCCTTCGAACAGGACCCGTTCAGGGATATCGACCTGCGCAGCGTAATTTCGGCCGGTTCCGGTTACCAGTTCTATGACAGCGACGCACTCAGGCTGTCACTGGAAGCCGGTCTCAGCTACACCGACACCCGATTCAAGGTCGACCAGGATGACAGCTACGCGGGCTTCAACTGGGGACTCAACTGGGAACAGTCGCTGCTCGGCGAGCGCCTGAAATTTTTCCATCGCCAGCACGGCAACCAGGGGCTGGACAGCATCGACAACCTGATCATCAAGGCGCAAACCGGGGTACGAATACCGATTGCGGCAGGCCTCAGCGCTTCGGCTGAATACGACCTGGACTGGGACCGCTCCCCGCCTGACAACACCGACAGCACGGACAACACCTACCTGCTCGGCGTGGATTACAATTGGTAACCCTTACTTGACCGGTTCCTCAGGCCTGCTACTGCTTGTACTGCTCGGCCTGCTGGTCTGGTTGTGGCAAAACAGCCTGCAGGTGCGTGAAATGGCCATTCGCGCCGCGCGTGAAACCTGTCAGCAACAACAACTCCAGTTGCTCGACGGCAGCGTTGCCCTCGCTCGCCTCAAACCCGAGCGTCTGGCGAACGGCCGGCTGTCACTACGCCGCACCTTCCTGTTCAGCTATAGCGAGGACGGCATGGAGCGCCGTACCGGCTTCGTTATCCTGTCAGGAAACCATGTGGAACAAGTGGGCTTGTGAGTCACCGGCCCGGGCTTGCTATACTGTGGCGAACCCTGTTCATCCACCTGCCTGGAAGGCGAACCTGAACCATGCCTTATTACGTCTATAAAATACTGCCCGGCCCGACCAAACTGGTCAGCACACTGGAAAAACTCGAAGAGTACGGTAGTTTCAAGGAAGCCAAAAACTATGCGCGCAGCCTGCGTGCAGAACTGTCGGCAGACGATAACACCCAAATCAAGGTGATGTTTGCCGAAACCGAACTCGAGGCGGAAGAACAACTCATGGAGAAACGCGAAGCCCCCATACTGCGCGAGTGGGAAAAATAATCCCCGCCTATGGTCGATGAAGATCAGTACCGGTCAACCTACGATGCTTTCAACAAACGGCCCTGCATTTTTGAAAAAGCCGTTCTCACCCGCCGATGCCACTGCAGCTGTTCTACGCGCATCTACCTGGCAGACCGTGAAGGCATAGCCTGCCGCGCGGAGCAGGCGAATGCCCGCTGCAAACAGCTACTGGACCTGCTGAGAGACAACGCCCGCTTCGCGCTCAAGCTGACAGGCAGCGGGGATGAATTGCCGCACGCCAAGGAAATCAAGGTGCAGAACGGTGGCCTGCTCGGCCTGCAGGGTATGCTTCAGCCCGACGCGCCAAAGGACGCTGTCGTGGATATCGCCGTCCTGACGGTGCTGGGTATCGAGACTTTTGGTTCCATCCAGCAATTCCCCTACCAGGAGATTGTTAAATCGATCACCCGCTTCGAAGGACGCCGCCGTCCCCGCTCAAAACGATAAGCCACCAATCTGGCGAAATCGCGGCTTTCCCCCCAGTTAACGCTAAAGCCTTCCCCCAACCTTCCGAAATAAACTAGAAATATCCCTGATAGTTTCAGCAGCGTGCTGCTGCGAGGTTGAAGATTTGATGAAGATTCACGCATTCGCCGATGAGGAAAACACCTGCACAATCACCTACGTGGTGTACGACCCGGCCAGTAAAGATGCCGTGGTGATTGATCCTCTACTGGAACTCGATGTAATCCCCTGGCGCACATCAATGGAATCTATTGACCGTGTCGTTGAACTAATCCATCGAGAGGCCTTGCAGGTTCACTGGATACTCGATACGCACGTGCATGCCGACCATATCAGCGGCGCAGCAGCTCTTAAAAAGCGCATCGACGCCCCCATGGCAATCGGCGCCAACATTTGCCGTGTGCAGGAGATCTTCAAGGGCACATTCAACCTGCCGGCTGATTTCCCGACGGACGGCAGCCAGTTCGACCGTTTGCTTGAAGATGGCGATGTTCTGCAGGCGGGCAGTTTTGCGGTCAACGTCCTCAGCACCCCCGGTCACACTCCAGCGTGTTGCACCTACCACATCGGAAACAACCTGTTCACCGGCGACGTGCTGTTTATGCCCGATATTGGCGTGGCGCGCTGTGACTTCCCGGACGGCAGCGCCAGGGACCTGTATCGCTCTGTCAAACGCCTGTATGACTTCCCGCACGAAACCCGTGTGTATATCGGGCATGACTATCCCGGCGGAAGACCTTTCCAGTACCAGACCACGATCGCGGAAAGCAAGGCCTTCAATACCGACCTGCCCGCCAGCCTGGATGAAGCGCAATTTGTCAAAAACATCCAGTCGCGCGACTGCGCCCTGCCCGCGCCACGCCTGCTGTTCCCCAGCCTGCAACTCAATATTAATGCGGGGGAACTCCCCGAGGCCGAGAACAACGATGTCGCCTACCTCAAGGTGCCACTGAACTACCTGTAAACCCGAACAGATTGTGCCGGCAACAAGGACTTCGATGACCACGACATCCCCGGCGCCATCCTCATCCCGCTGTATGAATTGCGCAACCGCATGGATGAACTCGACCCGAATGAGCGGTATATTGTTTATTGCCACGCAGGAGGATGCAGCGCGGTAGCCACCCTGATCCTGGCCCAGAATCAGTTTGATGTCGTCAGCCTGGAAGGTGGTATGCGTGACTGGCCGTTCGAAACGGTCGCCGTAGAGGAAGAAGCTGCCGTCGCACCGGCGAAGGCGGCCATCGCTTAACCGGCTGAACCGGTCTGTCCGGGACGGCCACAAAGGGAGCCCCGGACATCAACAAGCAGCTGACCGAAGAAGAAATCGAGGCCTTGCAGCGCAAGCTGGAAGCGCTGCGCCTGGAACACCGTGATCTCGATGATGTCATTCGTCACCTGATCGCATCCGACTACCCGGACCAGATTCAGCTCAAGCGCCTGAAAAAACGCAAGCTGCGCCTCAAGGACTCCATCGAAATCATTCAAAGCCGGCTGATTCCCGACCTCGACGCATGAACGCCGCCTAATAACGTCGATAGTGTACAACCCGGGTCGGAGACAGCACCTCGATACTGGCCCCACGCGACTTCACCTGACGGCGCACCTGGATATACAGGCGTTTCACACCCTTGCCCTGACTGACGGTATAAGGATTTTGCGGTTTCAGCGCATGCCACGCCGCCCCGGCAAAATCCGCTGACTCGGCAATCCGGATCTGGTTGGCCTGGCCCGATACA
>JALWRY010000269.1 GCA_027080445.1 Thiohalobacter sp.
CCGCGTTGCCAGGCATGCCAGTCGCGGTGTTCCTGCTGGTACAGGGCATCCACGGCCTGCACGGCGCGGCGTGCCTCGGCCGTGTCTGTGCCCTGGGTGGTGATATCGATGATTGTGCCAAAGGCAAACAGCTCTTGCCGGTAGACCGGTTCCGGCTGTGGCTGGCAGGCGCTCGTCAGCAGTCCGAGGAGCAGTAAAAATACGATGCGCGTTTTCAAGTGCGGGTATTGAGTCTGGCTTCGATGGCGTCCATCAGATCCGAGGCGATATCCAGCCCGTAGATCGCGTCCAGTTCGCGGATACAGGTCGGGCTGGTGACGTTGATTTCCGTCAGGTAGTCGCCGATGACATCCAGGCCCACGAACAGCAGACCGCGCTGGCGCAGCTCCGGGCCGACCTGGGCGCAGATCCAGCGGTCCCGTTCACTGAGTTCCAGGCCCTCGCCACGGCCGCCGGCAGCGAGGTTGCCCCGGGTTTCCCCCTTTGCCGGGATGCGCGCCAGCGCGTAGGGCGCCGGTTCGCCGTCGATCATCAGGATGCGTTTGTCGCCGGCGCTGATCTCGGGGATAAATTTCTGCGCCATGGCCGTGCGGTGGCCGAGCGCGGTAAGGGTTTCGAGGATGACGCTGATATTGGGGTCGTCGCGCGTGACCCGGAAAACCGAGGCGCCGCCCATGGCGTCCAGCGGTTTGAGGATGATGTCGCCGTGTTCGTCCAGGAAAGCGCGTAGCCGGGCGGGATCGCGGCTCACCAGGCTGGGGGCGCAGCACTGGGGGAACCAGCCGGTAAACAGCTTTTCGTTGCAATTTCGCAGCGAGTCAGCGCGGTTTACTACCAGTACGCCCTGTGCGGAGGCGCGCTCAAGCAGATAGGTGCTGTACAGAAACTCCATGTCCAGCGGGGGGTCCTTACGCATCAGCACCACATCGAGTTGCCCCAGTGGCTGATCCCGGGCCGCGGAAAGCTCAAACCAGTCGTGGTCGCGGTCGAAAACCTGCAGTGAACGCAGGCTGGCGAAAACTTCGCCATCGCGCTGGAACAGGTCGGATTGCTCCATGTAGGACAGTTGCCAACCGCGGCGCTGAGCGGCCAGCAGCATGGCGAAGCTGCTGTCTTTATGGACTTTGATGGACTGGATCGGGTCCATCACGATGCCCAGGTGAATCGTCATCGGGGGTTCCTGCTGCGATCAGATGGATCGCTCAGATTGTGAACGAATTCATGATTGTAAAGTTTACTTGGCAACGGACGATAGATGCCAGTAGCCGCGATTATATCGTAATTTCGCCGGCAAAACGGGCGCTTGGAGTCTGCTGCACGCCACGAAGGGAAGCGCAGGCCATAGCCGGGCGGAGAGACAGAACGCAAGGTGGGAGTCGTATGGAAACCGTTGTGGATCCGATGGAAGCAGAAAATATGGAAACTGTAAGCGAATCAGAAGAAACCACTGCAAGCGAACTGGCGGAAGGCGATTTTGCCGGTCTTAAAGTGATGGTCATCGACGATTCAAAGACCATACGCCGAACGGCTGAAACCCTGCTCAAGAAAGCCGGCTGTGAGGTTGTGACCGCGACAGACGGTTTCGAGGCGCTGGCGAAAATTGCCGACGAGAAACCGAGCATTATTTTTGTCGACATCATGATGCCGCGGCTGGACGGTTACCAGACCTGCGCGCTGATCAAGAACAACCAGGTATTCCGGGATACCCCGGTCATCATGTTGTCGAGCAAGGACGGCCTGTTTGATCGCGCCCGGGGCCGCATTGTCGGTTCGGACCAGTACCTGACCAAACCGTTTACCAAAGATGAACTACTGGGAGCGATTCGTGAACACGTTTCTGTGTGACGTACGCTGCCCGGGGATAACGCCGTACTGCGGCGTGCCCATTGTTGCGCAGTAACCAACCCTAGGGGAAGTAAGAAATGGCACAAATTCTGATAGTAGATGATTCACCCACCGAGGCTCACATTCTCAAGGGAATGCTGGAGAAAAACGGTTTTGAAATTGAAACCGCGGAAAACGGTACCGAGGGTATTGAACGTGCGAAGGAACTGAAACCGGATCTCATCCTCATGGATGTCGTCATGCCGGGGCTTAACGGGTTCCAGGCCACGCGCCAGCTGACCAAAAACCCAGAGACGGCCGATATCCCGGTCATTATCGTAACGACCAAGGACCAGGAGACCGACCGCGTGTGGGGTCTGCGCCAGGGTGCAAAGGATTTCCTCACCAAGCCGGTGGCGGAAAAGACCCTGATGGAAAAAATCAACACGATTCTGGCTGCTGCCTGAGGAACAGGGACATGTCCGCACAAGATCTGGAAACACCGTTGCAATGGCTGGCGCACCTGGAAAAAAGCTGTCTGGCCAACGCGCAGGCATTGCCCCAGCAGGAAGAGGGTGACGATGAATGGATCGGCATCGGGTTCCGCCTTGGTGGCCTCAATCTTGTTGCACCACTGGGCGAGGTGGCGGAAATTCTTACGCCGCCATCGCTCTCCAGGGTGCCGCGCACCAAGGCGTGGGTGTGCGGCATTGCCAATGTGCGCGGCAACCTGATGCCGATTATGGACCTGCAGGGCTACCTGCACGACAGGCCCGCGGCACTGAACCGTCGCAGTCGTATTCTCGTGGTTAACCACAACGGTGTGTATTCAGGACTTGTCGTCGATGCAGTGCTTGGGCTCAGGCACTTCCGGGAAGAACAGCGTTGCGATGAATTGCCCGGCGACGATGAAAAGATTCATCAATACCTCAAGTTCGGTTTCCGGGCGGGGAATGAACACTGGGGTGTATTCGGTATGTATGAACTGGCGGAAACGCCACAGTTTTTGCAGGCTGCCGTCTAGCGGCCTGTGCGGTTTGTTTTAGTAGTAATCCAATTGGGGAAGACGATCAGCTGATTAGGTCAGGAGACGAAACATGAGTACAGCAACACATTCCCACGTCAAGGTGGGCTCACACAAAAGGACGATGTATCTGATTGCAGCATTGCTGCTGTCACTGGGCGCGATGGTCAGTGTCTTCTGGTATGTTGGCATACAGGCCAACTATGACAAGGAGTACATTGGTTATACCAGTGAGCAACAGGTGCTTTCCCAGCAGATCGCGAAGTATGCGCTGGAGGCATCTTCGGGTGTTGATACCGCATTTGACCAGTTGACCAAGTACCGTGACCGCTTCGAGCAGATTCTCGAGAACGAGAAAAACGGTAATGTGGCTACCGGGCTCCCACCCAGCGGCGATTCGGTCAAGGAAGACCTTGCTACGATGCAGGAATCCTGGGCGAAGTTCCGTAAAAGTATCGATTTCGTCCTGGCGGGCAAGGACAGCGTCGCGGTCGTGGCAGAAGCCAGTAAGGTGATCAACGAGACCATGCCGAAACTGCAGGCCTATGACCAGGAGATCGTGGACATTCTGCTGGACAGCAAGGCAAGCCGGGAGACCATCAACCTGGCGACCCGCCAGCTGATGCTCAGTCAGCGTATTGCCAATAACATTAACCACGCCCTTAGTGGCGAAGGTGTGGAAACGGCGATCGAGCGTTTCTCCGAAGATGTTGAGGCCTACGGTACGGTGCTCGACGGTATGGTGCGAGGGAACGACACCATCAAGATGATAAAGAACAAGGATGTCCAGAAAAAGCTGTTTGAAACATCGATGCTGTTTACCGTGGTATCGGACTATGTTGAAGAGTTGCTGGACATGTCCGATGACCTGATCGAGATCCAGAAGGCAGCGCGCAGCATTTCCTCCCAGTCCGATGACCTGTTCGCCACGGCCCTGCGCTTGCAGAACGCCTATTCGCTGGCAGCGGATCTTCGCCCGGTTCAGCCTGAAATGGCCTATATCTTTGGCGCGGTCGGACTGCTGATCCTGTTCCTCCTGGGTATGCAGGTGTACCGCGACCAGGAGAATCGCCGCAAACATGCGGAGAAGGAGAATACGGACAACCAGAACGCTATCCTCCGGCTGCTCGATGAAATGGGCAACCTCGCGGATGGTGACCTGACGACCTATGCGACGGTGACCGAGGACTTCACGGGCGCGATTGCCGACTCGGTGAACTACACCATTGACGCATTGCGCGACATGGTAACGACCATCAACGAAACCTCCGGGCAGGTATCGGCGGCTGCCAGGCAGACGCAGGAAACGGCGCAGCACCTGACCGAGGCGAGTAGCCACCAGGCTGAAGAAATCACCAGTGCTACGACAGCGATTAACGAGATGGCCGTGTCGATCGATGAGGTGTCACGAAATGCCGAGGATACCGAACAGAAGGCATTGAAATCGGTTGAATTTGCCCGTAAGGGTGGCGATACGGTTCGCCGCAACATCGAAGGCATGGATCGTATCCGTGAAAACATCCAGGAGACGTCGAAACGTATCAAGCGACTGGGTGAAAGCTCGCAGGAAATCGGAGATATCGTTGAGCTGATTAACGACATCGCCGAGCAGACAAACATCCTGGCGTTGAACGCGGCGATCCAGGCGGCAATGGCCGGTGAAGCCGGTCGCGGTTTCGCGGTGGTTGCGGATGAGGTCCAGCGACTTGCAGAACGTTCCGGTAATGCAACCAAGCAGATCGAGGCACTGGTGAAGACGATCCAGACGGATACCAACGAGGCTGTTATCTCCATGGAACAGAGTACGGCGGGTGTGGTCAACGGTGCGCGACTGGCCGAGGAATCCGGGGAAGCGCTGGACCAGATTATGAACGTGTCCGACGATCTGTCCTCACTGGTCCAGAACATTGCTGCGTCGGCCCGCCAGCAGTCCAAGGCTGCGGCGAATATTTCCGAGACCATGCACGTTATCCAGGAAATCACGACACAGACCTCTGCGGGTACGAATGAGACGGCCGCTTCTATCGGTAACCTCGCAAGTCTTGCCGAAGAGATGGGTAGCTCTGTGGCCGGCTTCAAGCTGCCGGAATAACAGGGAGATCGGGAGCGCCCGTGTCTCAACCGGCCGAACAATCCGGTGCAGCATACGAAGCCCGGCGCTCAGCCGGGCGTTCGCTGCATATCGATGACAGGCAGTTTGCACGCTGGACGCGGTTGCTCGAGGGGCATATGGGTTTGTTTATCGCTCCCGAGAGGAAGTCGTTTCTCGCCAGTGGTCTCAGGGCGCGAATGCGCGAGACAGGTTGTGAGGACCTTGGGGAATACTACCGGCTTCTGTCGTCTCCTGCCTTGCAGGCCAGGGAATGGTCGTTA
>JALWRY010000270.1 GCA_027080445.1 Thiohalobacter sp.
GGCGGATGAAAAAACACTCTACGTACGCGATTTCGTCAACCAGGTCGCCGTACTGGACCTGGAAAGCGGCAAGGTCAGGAAGGTGATCAAGGTCGGCAACGGGCACGGGGGCATCGATGTGTCGCCCAATGGCCGTTGTGTGGCAACGTCGGCCATCGGCGATCACTTCGTATCCCTGATAGATCCCGACAGTTTGCAGGTAAGCCGTGTCGACGTCGGCTATGGATCGCACGGTATCCGTGCCAGCCGCGACAGCCGCTGGATTTATGTTACCCTGACAAGCCAGAATGCGGTGGCCGTCATCGATGCCGACACGAAACAGGTGGTGAAGAAAATCCCTGTCGGTAAATTCCCGTTCTGGATTGCTATACAGGGTAATCCCTGAACTGAAAAGTACAGAAATCCGACAAAATCAGCCCGTTTTGAGGCTGCCGGCGCCTTTTCGCCTCTCAGCGGTTTTTCCCAGGCGTATCAGCCACATGCACCGAAATCCGGTTTTTACCGGTGCGCTTGGCGCGGTACAGCGCGTCGTCGGCTTCCTGTATCCACTGTTCCGGTGTCTTGATGGGCATGTTGAAGGTTTGTGTGTAGCAGGACAGGCCGATACTCACCGTAATACCGCGTTGCTGTTCACCCTGTCCGCAGGGTAACCGGCGGATCTGTTCCAGGATGCGACTCGCAACCTGGTGGGCGCCTTCACACTCGGTGTCCTGCAGGGCAATGATAAATTCCTCACCACCAAAGCGGGCGATAATGTCTGCGCCGCGGGCACACTGTTTGAGTATATTGGCGATGGCCTTGAGGATACGATCGCCTTCCAGGTGGCCGTAGCTGTCGTTGATTTGTTTGAAATCGTCGATATCGATCATCAGTAACGCCAGCTTGTGTTCGTAGCGTGCGCACTGTTCGATCAGCGTGCTGAAGTTGCTGATGAAATAGCGGCGGTTGTGCACGCCCGTCAATCCGTCGAGTATGCTCAGCGATTCCGCGCGTTCCAGCGCCACCTGCAATTCCAGTGTGCGCTGTTCGATTTCGTGTTCCATTTTTCTCAGCAGCCGGTTCGAGGTAATCAGCTGCCCGAGCATGTTGCAAAACACATAGAGAAAACGCTCGTCCCATTCGCTGAAGATGTTAGGCTGGAGATGGGAGATATTCAGTACGCCCAGCGTGGTGTCCTGGAAACAAATGGGGACACTGATAATCGAACCCAGGCCGGCGTCCTTGTCGGTTTGCGTGGCTTTAAAGCGGGGGTCCGCCGTGCAATCCCGGCAGTGCTGCATTTCGCCGGTTTGTGCGGCCAGTCCGATCAGGCCTTCGCCAACCCTGAAGCGGTGTGTCACCACCGGGGCAGGCGGCTTTTCTGCATGCTTGGTGTTTTGCTCCGACCAGCTCAGGCCGGCGGCGTTCAGCAGTTCGTCACCCTCGACCAGGAAAATCGAACAGCGTTGCATGTCCTGGTTGGCCATCAGGACCTTGAGCGCGCCGCGCAATACGCCTTTTTCGCTACGTTCCTGGATATCGATTTCAGTGAGCGCGCTCAATGAAGACAGGGATTCGATGGTGTCGACAAGGCGGTCTTTCAGTTCCACGGCTGCGTCGGCTACCACGTGCGGGTTACAGAATTGCGGTTTTTCACCACTGATGAGTTCGGCGAGGCCGGTCAAGGTGTCAAGTTGCTCCAGGCAGCTTATGCTCACCGCTTCGCCGTCTTCGGGCTCGATACCCAACAGGTTCAGACTGCGTGGATCAAAAGGTGTCCCGGTATCCTGGTGGATGACGCGGTCGGCCCAGTCGTGGGCCAGCGCGACGAGTCGACAGATCCGCCAGCAGGCGCCATGGTAATCCTGGCTGGCATAGTGTTCTGTGGTGCAACTGAACAGTTCCGGCAAATGCCAACGCTTGAGCAGGGCGGCGCCGACGATATGGTGCGTGGCCCCGAAGGTTTGCTGAATCTGTTCGGAAAGCGCGCCGGGTTGTTGACCGGCCTGTTCGAGCACCCGGTTCAGGTCTTCCGGGAACAGGTGCGCGAGGGCCATCAGGCCAATGCCGTGCAATAAGCCGGAGAGGAAGGCTTCATCGGGATTCAGTGACGGTCTGTGGGAGGATTTTTTGGCCAGCTCCCTGGCGACATGCCCTGTCAGCACCGCATGTAACCAGAACCGGCCGGGCTGAAATGCCGGACAGCGATGATTGGCAAACGGTTCCTGCAAGGCCGTGGCGGTCGCCAGGCTGCGGACGGTACGAAAGCCAATGACAAAAATGGCATCCGATACACCGTTAATCCGCGAAGTCCGGCTGAAATAGGCGCTGTTGGCCAAGCCGACGAGCTTTGCCGCCAGTGACGGGCACTGGTCAATGATGCCGGCCAGACGGTGGCGGTCAATGTCATCATCTGACAGGGCCTCGAACAACTGGCTAACGGCCGTGGACAGTTGCGGTAATTCATCGAGCAGTGCAAGGCTCGCTGAAACCGAATCTGTACCGGCCCGGGAGAGCTGTGTGTTCACATCCATTCCCATACTAATTGGTCTGTTTCCTGTGATGAATCAGCGGGATTGCGATAAGGTGTTGTCTGCACAGCGCTATCGGCCGGGTAGCGGCAATCATTAGCGTTCTCTGATGTAGCAGACCGCCGTCATGATTCGTGGCGCTGCCACCAGAGAGCCGTTAGAATCCGCCGCAGTGCCATGACATCCGATATCCACTACCTGCTGCCCTGGGAGTTTTCCCCTGCGGTTCTGCTGTTCTGCCTGCTGGCGGGCGGCTTGTACCTGCGCGGCTGGCGGCGTTGCCGGCGTAGCGGCCAGCCGGTGGGTTACTGGCCGTTAGTGTCCTACCTGACCGGGGTGGTCCTGATTTACCTGGTGATGCAGACCGGGTTCGATTACCTGGCGCAACACATGTTATGGATACACCGGCTCCAGCACCTGGTGCTGCATCATCTCGGGCCTTTCCTGATGATGCTGGGCCTGCCCGGTACAGTCCTGCCGTACGGGGTTCCGCAACGCTTCACAGCGGCTGTGCTGGCGCCGCTCTGGCATTCGGCACCGGTGCGCCTGTTGTATGCGTTACTGCAGAATGCGCTGGTAGCGCCTTTATTATTTGTAGGGCTGATCTATTTCTGGCTGTTGCCGGACATTCACTTCACCGCCATGCTGAGCGCCAGCCGTTACCAGTTAATGAACTGGAGCATGCTGCTCGATGCCCTGTTGTTCTGGTGGTTGATTCTTGATCCGCGTCCACGACACGCGGCGGGCAGGCTGGGATACGGTGCGCGTATTGTCATCCTGACGCTGGTTGTTCCTCCGCAGATTATCATTGGCGCGCACATGGCGCTGGCGAAAGACTCGCTTTACTCGGTGTACAACGTCTGTGGCCGCGCCTGGCCGATCAGTCCGCTGGTCGACCAGCAGATCGCCGGGCTGGTGACCTGGATACCGGCCTGCATGATGAGTGTCATCGGCGTATTGCTGGTGTTGCGTCGCTGGATCAGCGAAAACCGTGAAAGCTCGCTGCCTGCGCCGGTGGTGTCCTGACATGGCGGGGTGTTGCCGGGTTCTGTTGACCGTGTTGCTGCTTGTTGGCAGCACCCTGGTGACAGCGGCCGATATCACCGCCCGACAGGCCTGGATTCGCCTGTTGCCCGGCAGCCTGCCCGCGGCCGGGTATCTCCAACTGGTCAACCGGGGGACGCAAACGGTGCGCCTGACCGGTGTACAGGGTACAGCGTTTGCCGCGATTGAAATCCATGAAAGTTCAGAGCAGAGCGGGGTCGCGCGCATGCGCCGGGTGGAGAGCCTGGCGATACCAGCGGGCAAGACGGTGGCGTTGAAACCGCTGGGCTACCACCTGATGCTGTTCAATCCCGTCGAAGGTCTGAAGCCGGGCGGACGGGTGACGCTGACCCTGGAGTTCTCGGATGCCAGCCGACTGCCGGTCGCTTTTCAGTTACGTGATGCCGCCGGGCAATGAGGCGCCACTGCAACCGGCTTTGGGGCATGGCCCTGCTATTGATACTGGTGGCAGGTTGCGAGCGTTCGCCATCCCCCTGGGTTCTGCATGATATCAGCGGCCTGATGCCGCCCCTGGAATTCACCTTGCACGATGGCAGTGGGCAGACGCGAAGCGAGAAGGATTACCGCGGCGACAGGGTGTTGTTGTACTTCGGTTACACCCACTGCCCGGATATCTGTCCCACGACACTGGCGAAACTGGTCAGCGCGGTACATCAAACGGGCAAGGCTGCTGAACGAACCCGAATTCTGTTCGTCTCAGTGGACCCCGCACGCGATACAACAGACGTGCTGCAGCATTACGGCCAGGCATTCGGTCCCCAGGTGACGGCCCTGAGCGGAACCCAGGCGCAATTGCGCGCACTGAGCAAACGCTATCGCGTCAGTTACGGTTACGGTAAAGCCGATGCCCGGGGGCGTTATGAAGTCTCACACAGCAGTGCCGTGTTTATCTTCGACCGTCACGGTAGCGCGCGCCTGCTGGCCACCGGCGCGGACAGTGCAAAGAAAATCAGCACAGACCTGAAGCGTCTTGCAGCTGAGTAGACGGGTTATGTCCAGGGAAACTGATTCACTCGTCATACCGGCGCATGCCGGTATCCACGTCGTTGAAACCACTGGATCCCGGCATACGCCGGGATGACGGTAAAGGGTTCAATTATGAGGTTCATTAAGGAGATTCATCCCGGTTTCTTGTCCCGGCGCAGGCTCGCGCCGGGCGTTCTGCTGACGTTACTCTTGCTCGGCGCCTGCGCCAGTCTGATGAATTTGCCGGCGGGTCAGCCGGCTGACATCGACGCGGCCCGGCAATTGTGGTCGGTGCTGGTGCAGGAACGCATGGTGGGCGAAAACGCCGTGCCCTTGAAACCCTTTATTGGCGCCGCCAGACCGCACGGCTGGGTGCTGGAGGTCGACAGTCGCGTCATCCAGGTGGGCCGGCACCGCGGCTTCGTGGTGGTGAAAAAGAACTATAACGGTGACAGTCCTGATGACAGGCCGACGATTGCCGAGGTGGAAAAGGATCGTCATCGTTACTTGAAGGCCATCACGGTGATGTTCAGGCGGGAAGCCGGTTATGACCCGGACAACCAGGACTGGTTCTGGGCCAAGTACCACCCGGATGGCCGCTTGTTTTCCATGCACAGG
>JALWRY010000271.1 GCA_027080445.1 Thiohalobacter sp.
TTTGCCCGTACCGATTCCATTGGCTCGGTGATGCGTAAAAAAATCATCCCGGTCACCGGCCCGATACAGGCGCAGTTTTCACAGCTGCGTGGTAAGGTTAAACCCGAATAATTGACAAGCAAGCAGGATGTTTATGTCTGAAGTTGTTATGTATTGCACGCGTTTTTGTCCCTACTGCGTCAGCGCCGAGCGTCTGTTGACGCGCAAGGGCGCTGAAATACGCAAAATCCCGGTAGGGGGTGACCCGGCCCTGTGGGAGGAAATGGAACAGTTGACAGGACGTAATACCGTTCCACAAATCTTTATCGGCGACTATCATGTCGGCGGTTACGATGATCTTGCGGCGCTGGAACGTGATGGCGATCTTGATCCCCTGCTGGAACCGGTACTGAACGCCAGCCGGGCCCGAGGATAGATAGCATTGGACTTTTTCCCGATATTTATGGAGCTCGCCGGCCGCGATTGTCTCGTGGTAGGTGGTGGCAAGGTTGCAGCGCGCAAGGTGGCGTTGCTGGTACGCGCCGGTGCAAAGGTTGAGCTGGTTTCACCGCAGCTGTGCGACGAGTTGGCGCGGGCAGCCGCCGATGGCGTGATTTCGCACAGCGCACGCCCGTTTGAAGACAGCGACATCGACAACAAGACGCTGATCATCGCGGCCACAGATCAACAGGATGTCAACCAGCGTGTTTCGGAACTGGCGCACCGCAGGCGTGTACCGGTGAACGTGGTCGATCAGCCGAAGCTGTGCAGCTTTATTATGCCGTCGATGATCGATCGTTCCCCGGTACAGATTGCCATTTCCACCGGGGGCAGTTCACCGGTGCTGGCGCGTATGTTGCGCGCACGCCTGGAAAGTTACGTGCCGGCCGCCTACGGTCGCCTGGCGAAGCTGATGGACAGTTACCGGGACAAGGTCAAGCAACGTTTCGGCGACGTTGAACAACGTCGCCGTTTCTGGGAGAACCTGCTGGATGGTGAAATTGCCGAGCTGATGTTTACCGGCCAGGATGAACGCGCGCGCGAATACCTGGAAAACGCACTCGATGAGGCAGACGGGAACACACAGCCGATGGGTGAAGTCTACCTGGTTGGCGCCGGTCCCGGCGATCCTGACCTGTTGACCTTCCGCGCCCTGCGGCTCATGCAACTGGCGGATGTGGTGGTCTACGACCGCCTGGTGTCCAAACAGATTCTCGACATGGTACGGCGTGACGCCGAGCGTATCTACGTCGGCAAGGAACGCGACAATCACACCCTCACACAGGAAAACATCAATCATCTGCTGGTGCGCCTGGCGAAAGAGGGCAAGCGTGTCGTGCGTCTCAAGGGCGGCGACCCGTTTATCTTCGGCCGCGGTGGTGAAGAGATCTCCACGCTGATGGAAAATGGCGTGACTTTCCAGGTGGTGCCGGGTATTACGGCAGCTTCCGGTTGCGCGACCTACTCCGGTATCCCGTTGACGCACCGTGACTATGCACAGTCGGTGGTGTTCGTTACCGGTCACCTGCAGGATGGTTCCATCGACCTCAACTGGAAGGCGCTGGCGCATCCTAACCAGACCATCGTATTTTATATGGGGCTGCACGGCGTCGGTGTCATGTCGGAACAGCTCATTAAACACGGCCTGCCGGCATCGACACCGGTCGGCCTGGTGCAACAGGGAACGACCCAGAACCAGCGCGTGATTATCACTGACCTGGAACATCTCGAACACACGGTGAAGGAACAGGCGCTCAAACCGCCGACCATCATCATTGTGGGTAACGTGGTTGAGTTGCACAAAACCCTGCACTGGTTCAATCCGCTGCCGGGCGCCGACCCCCGGCCCTTTGGCGGCACGCCACACATCTGATGGAACCGGATTTCTGGCACCAGCGTTGGCGTGAGAACCTGATCGGCTTTCACCTGTCAGGCGTTAACCCAAAGCTGGAAAGCTTCTGGCCACGACTGCCCTTGCAGGCCGGTGACCCGGTTTTTGTCCCCTTGTGCGGGAAAAGTCTCGATATGTTGTGGCTCGCTGAACGTCACCCGGTCACTGGCGTCGAACTCAGTCCGATTGCGGTGGAGGCGTTCTTCAGCGAGAACAGGCTGCAAGTCCGGCAGTCGCAGGAAGGCGCTTTCACGGTGTACGAAAGCGATCGCATTCGCCTCCTTTGCGGCGATTTCTTTGATCTGCAGGCGGGGCAACTTTCCCACATCAAGGCCGTCTATGACCGGGCCTCGCTGATTGCATTGCCGGCTGACATGCGGCGTCAATTCGTCCAGCATCTGGAAACTGTTTTGCCAGCCGCGATAGAGATGCTGCTTGTCACGCTCGACTACCCGCAACAACAAATGGACGGCCCGCCGTTTGCTGTCAGCAGCCGCGAAGTCCAGGCCCTGTTCGGCGCCGGCTGGTCAGTAGATCACCTGCAGGAAGATGACGTACTGGCGCGCGAGGCCCGCTTCCGTGAGCGTGGCATCACGCGCATGACAGAAAACGTCTTCCACCTCCGCCGTTTGTAAAGCGTCAGTACACTTATTTCGGCTCAACGGCTTGCCCGCTACGCGGGTTCCCTAAAAAACCGGGGTCAGTACACAATTTTCCCTAATATTAGCAATAATTGTGTTCTGACCCCGGTTTTCCACAATTTTCCCTAATATTAGCAATAATTGTGTTCTGACCCCGGTTTTCCCGGTTTTCCCGGTTTTCCCGACAAGCCAACGCTTGAGCCTTTGTGGCAGATTCCGGTTAACCCCCCATCTTTAGCTGTTTGGTGTTTCACGCTGGAATCATCAATTAACCGCTTGAATCTCAATTAATTCTATCCGGTGCCGTTACAGGGGATAAGTTACGGGTCAAACCCCGGTATTTTCGGTAATAACATGTTATATCAACAGGATATAAGGACATACAGGCATGAACAGGATGTATCCGACTGACGCCCGTGCTGGCGTAGGCAATGCGCTGATCCCCTCCATTCTTGGCTGGCTAGTGCTGTGCAGTGTCATCGTCAGCTGGCCGGCCGTGGCGGCGGTGGACAAGGCTGGTGGCGTTGACGCCGTGTTACTGATCGACAGTTCCGGCAGCATGGCCAAGAACGATCCCGACAAGCTACGCGTGCCGGCAGCAAAAATGTTTATGTCGCTGCTGGGTAACACCGACCGTATTGGTCTGATCAGTTTCAGTGATAACGGTTACCCGGTGTTGCACCTGACGGCGCCCGCTCCTGAAACCAATGCGCGCATCCTGTCTTCCGCTGACCGGGTGTCGTCGAAGGGTGTCTACACCAACCTGTACGCCGCCATGGAGAAAGGTCTGGCGATGCTGGCGAAAGAAGGCAAAAAAGGCCAGGAACCGATGCTGGTGTTGATGTCCGATGGCCGGATGGATGTTGGCGATACCGACGAAGATTTTGCGCTGACACAGAAATTACGACAGGAACTGATCGAGAAGGCAAAACAACGTGGTGTGAAGGTATACACCATTGCGTTCACGGAAAGTTCTGATATGGATCTGTTGCACGATATCGCCCGTAAAACCGGTGGCCTGTTCAAGCTGGCGCACACTGACAAGGACTTGCACGAAGTCTTCAGTGCGATTTTCGAAAGCGCCAAGGACCCCGACATGCTTCCCATCAAGGGTGGCGAGTTCACAGTCGACAACTCGATCGAGGAAGTCACCATTGTTGCGTCCAAGAAACGTGAAGACGTGCGGATATACCTGCAATCACCGGACGGGAAAAAATTCAGTTCCGATGATGCCGGGGACAAACTGAAGTGGTTCCTCTCACAACACTTTGACATGATTACTGTGAAAAATCCCCGCCCGGGCACCTGGAAACTGCTAGGCAGCGGCGAGGGAAATCGTGCCTACATTGTTACCAATATGCGCCTGAACCACAGCCCCCAGTCGCCGAGTCTCAAGGTCAATGAGGATATGGTGCTGGAGGCCTGGCTGGAACAGGACGGCAAACTGCTGAACAGGGAAGCGGTGCTGACCCATACGAAATTCTCCATGGATATTCAGGTGCCGAGCGGTGAAGTCGCGCACTTTGAACTACACGACCAGGGGCGTGAGGGGGACAAGGCCGCGGCCGACGGCAAATACTCTACCTTGCTGGCTTACCAGAACCCCGGTTCCTACCAGATCGATCTGATTGCCAAAGGAGAAACTTTCAGCCGGCAGAAGACCATACATTTTGAGGTGCAGGCGCCACCACCCGAGCTTTCCGCGCCGGCAGCGGAACCCGTAGCAGAAGCGCCGCAACCGGCGCCTGTCGCTGAACCGGAACCCGCACCAGCACCTGAAGCAGCCCCCCCCGTGGTGGAAGAGCCCCCGGCGCCAGCTACGGCGGAAGACACCCAGGTGGCGGAAGAACCCCCGGCCGATGAAGCCGTTGAGGCGAAAAAGCCCGCGAAGAAGAAAATGAGCCTGGGTATCGCCATCGGGATTTTTGCCGGCATCAACGTCGTGCTGGGTGGTATAGGTTTCGCTGTCTGGTGGTTCCTGAAGCGTCGCAAGAAAGGCGCTGATGAGGCATCGGAAGACGATGAGGATGAAACGGAAGACGGGGATAGCAAGTAACCATGGATGACTTGCAGGTCGGACTGTTTGTTTTCCTCGGCGTACTGGAACTGGCCATGCTGGCGATGGCGGCCGGTGTCGTTTTCCTGTTACGGGGAAACCGCTTGTCGCACAAGGTCCGGGTGCTGGAAAAAAAATTAAAAGTGGCAGCAGAGACCCCCGAGGCAGTGGGGTTCGATCAGTATCTGCGTGACGGGATTATTCGCAATGAGGAACTGATCGATCAGGCGGCAGCGTCACAGGATGAAGCAGAAAAGAAAGCGGCCGAATTGCTGAAGTTCCGCAAACGTTTCCTTGAAATCGAACTTGAGGCGCATGCGCTGGAAGCTAACCCCGTCGCTTACCAGGACCGGATTGCCGCCGGCTTGTGCGAGCTGGTGGAGATCATGCGGCCGGAAGCTGAAACGGTCGAAACGGAAGCCGGGTCATCTGATGCGATTGAACTTGAAGAAGCGCCGGACGATGAGGCGGAAAGTGAAGATGAACGTCATACTATCGATACTACCGACGATGAAATCAATCACCTTAAAGA
>JALWRY010000272.1 GCA_027080445.1 Thiohalobacter sp.
ACGCTGTGCTGCGTAACCTGATCATCGTGCGCAAGGAAGCCGTGACGGACCCGTCGCTGCTGGTCAAGCGTTCCGACGATCGTGAAGAGAAGCCACGTCCGGCTGCGGATGCGCCGGTCAAGGATACGCCAGCCGAAGAGGCGCCGGCCGCCGAGGTTGCGCCGGAAGCCGGTAGCGCCGATGCGGAAGCCACGCCCGGCAGCGCTGAGTGAAGCACGGTTTATTCTGTATTGGGAAATCAGCCGTTCAGGGTAACGGTTAACCAGAGGTCAAGCATATGTCCCGTTTTTTTCGTCGCCGTAAATTCTGCCGTTTTACTGCAGAGGGCGTAAAGGAAATTGATTACAAGGATCTTCAGACACTGAAGAACTACGTGTCGGAAACCGGCAAGATCGTACCAAGCCGCATCACCGGCACCAAGGCCAAGTACCAGCGTCAGCTGGCGACAGCCATCAAGCGCGCGCGTTTCCTGGCGTTGCTGCCGTACTGCGATTCCCACAAGGGATAATCGCGTGAGGCCTGTGGCGGCCTGCACAGGCGCGTCATGATGCGTGCACTGGGCCGGTGGGTTGCCGCCGGCCCGCATCAGGCGGTGCTGGTGGTGGCGCTTTGTACCGCGCTGAGCTTTTTGCTGCCGCCGGTGACATCCCTGCTGGGTTATGTCGCGGCAGCGGCGCTGGCGCTGAACAGCCTGCAACTGGGCGCCCGCTCCGGCGGGATCGTGTTACTGGCTTCAGCGGGTATTGTCGCCTTGCTGGCCGGCCTGGTGACCGGGCAGCAGGCGTCACTGGCCATTGTGGCTATTCTGCTGGCGCTCTGGGCGCCGTTATGGCTGGCCAGTGTGGTGTTGCGGGAAACGCGTTCACTGGCGATGGCCATACTGGCGCTGTCCCTGCTCGGCATGCTGGGTGTGGTGCTGGTGTATGGCTTTGTCGGTGACCCGGTGCAGTGGTGGCCGGACTACGTGAAGCAGGAACTTGCCGCCGCCATGGCGGCGCAGCCCGAACTGGCGGATCAGTTCAAACAGATGTCTGAACTGGCGGGGAGCGTTGCGCCGGTGCTGGTCGGGTCGGTGGCTGCCGGGCTGCTGATGAACGCCATATTGTGTCTGTCCCTGGGACGATGGTGGCAGGCGGTGGTGCTGGAAAGGCCGGGTGTGGTGCGCGCGGAGTTTTACGCGTTACGCTTTGGTCGTGGTTTGATGCTGGCAGGTGTGGCAATTTTTGCACTGGCTTCACTGGACCTGGGCATTGTCAGTGTACTGGCTCTGCAATGGGCGCTGGTGATCATGGTGCCGTTTATGTTTGTCGGGTTGGCGGTAGCGCATGTGGCGCTGAACAACCTGAAAGCCGGGTTCATCTGGCTGGTGATTGTGTATGTCGTGGCGCTTATCGCGCCGCAATTGCTCGTGGCGCTGGGCTTGCTGGATCCCCTACTGGATCTGCGTCGGCGCACCGACAGGGACGCCTCGGGCCGGAAATGAGATTTTTTTGAATTTAATTTATCGAAAACATGAAGCTGTGTGCATAGGGTAGGGTCGAACGATGGAAGTCATTCTGCTGGAAAAAGTTGAAAATCTGGGCAACCTGGGTGACCGGGTCAATGTCAAAGCGGGCTACGGGCGTAATTTCCTGATCCCGAGCGGCAAGGCGACGCCGGCAACCGAGGAGCACATCAAGGCTTTCGAGGAACGTCGCGCCGAGCTGGAAAAAACGGCCGCCGAGGCGCTTGCGCTTGCCGAAAGTCGTCGCGACAAGCTGGTGGATATGACCATCACCATCGCGGCCAAGGCCGGTGAAGAGGGCAAGTTGTTCGGCTCGGTCGGCGCCATCGATATTGCAGAAGCTATTGTTGCCGCCGGTGTTGAAGTCGAACGCAGCGAAGTGCGTCTGCCGGAAGGCGCCTTCCGCAATGTCGGCGAATACCCGGTGCAATTGCATTTGCACACGGACGTCGATACCGAGATTACGCTGGTCATCGAAGCCGAGTAAATTGCATTTCCCTGCAACGCCTTGCCATGTCTCCGTGGCAAGGCGTTGTTTTGTCTGTCATCCCGAAAACCTGTTGATTGCGTGAAGTGGCAGCCCGTAAATTTCTTGCTTGAGCCCGCCTGTCACTGGCCTTAGACTGCGCCTGTCCCTGTTTGTAATACACGCCCCGGAGGGCAAATGACGGAACCGGTTTCATCGGCCGCCACAGTCGAATTCAACGTTGACCGTCAGAAGGTGCCCCCGCATTCCGTGCAGGCCGAGCAATCGTTGCTGGGCGGTTTGTTGCTGGATAACCGCGCCTGGGACCAGATCGCAGATCTCCTGACAGAGTCCGATTTTTACCGCCGCGAGCACCGCCTGATCTTCTCCGCGATCGGCGCGTTGATCGAACGCGGCGACCCCTGTGATGTCATCACCTTGTCCGAATGGCTGGAGGCCAACAGCCAGCTCGATGATGTCGGCGGGCTGTCCTACCTGGGAACGCTGGCAAAGGATACCCCGAGCGCGGCCAATATCCGCGCCTATGCCAATATCGTTCGCGATAACTCGGTGTTGCGTCAGCTGGCGGAGGTCGGCACAGAGATCGCCAACAGCGCCTATTTTACCGAAGGGCGTGACACGCCCTCGTTGCTCGACAATGCCGAGAAGCTGGTTTTCCGCATCAGCGATCAGGGCGTGACCCGGGGCTCCGGGTTTCACGATATCAAGGAACTGCTGACGCGTGCGGTGGATCGTATCGACATGCTGTTCCACCAGGACAATCCACTCACCGGCGTGTCCACGGGCTTTACCGAGGTGGATGAAATGACCGCCGGCCTGCAGGCCTCCGATCTTGTCATCGTCGCCGGTCGTCCGTCCATGGGTAAAACCACCTTTGCGATGAATATCGCCGAGCATGCGGCGATCAAGGACAATGTGCCGGTCGCGGTATTCAGTATGGAAATGCCCGGGGAGCAGTTGGCCATGCGTCTGATGTCCTCGCTGGGTCGTATCGACCAGACCAAGGTGCGCACCGGTAAGCTGGATGATGACGACTGGCCGCGTCTGACTTCGGCGGTCAGTATCCTCTCCAGGGCGCCGTTGTTTATCGACGATACGCCGGCCCTGTCGCCCACCGAGTTGCGCGCGCGGGCGCGGCGGCTGAAACGCGAGCACGACCTGGGGCTGATCGTAATCGATTACCTCCAGTTGATGCAGGTACCCGGCAGCAATGAAAACCGCACCGGGGAAATCTCCGAGATCTCCCGTTCGCTGAAAGCGCTGGCCAAGGAACTGAAGGTGCCGGTGATCGCCCTGTCACAGCTGAATCGCAGTCTTGAACAACGGCCGAACAAACGCCCGGTGATGTCGGATTTGCGCGAATCGGGCGCCATCGAGCAGGACGCCGACGTGATTATGTTTATCTATCGAGACGAGGTTTACGACGAGGACAGCCCCGACAAGGGAACCGCCGAGATTATTATCGGCAAGCAGCGTAATGGCCCGATCGGCATGCGTCGCCTGACCTTCCTCGGCATGCATACCCGTTTCGAGAACTTTACCGCCATCCAGTCCTATTCGGACGAGGGCTACGACGGATGACGCGTCCCGTCCGGGCGCACATCGATCTTTCCGCCCTGACGTTCAACCTCTCCCAGGCATGCCGTGCGGCGCCGGACAGTCGTGTCATGGCTGTGATCAAGGCGGATGGTTATGGCCACGGCATGCTCTCAGTGGCCGGCGCACTGGAAGCCGCCGACGGCTTCGCCGTTGCCAGCCTTGAAGAAGGGGTGTCGCTGCGGGAAGCCGGGGTAGAAAAACCGGTGCTGTTACTGGAGGGCGTGTTTTCCCGCGATGAACTGGAAACGGCCGTACACCACAACTTTGAGCTCGTCGTGCACCAGGCCGCGCAACTGGGCTGGCTACAGGCCCTGGACCGGTCACTGGCCGCAGGCACACCGGGGCAGCCCGGCCTGAGCGTCTGGCTCAAGGTCAATACCGGCATGAACCGCCTGGGCTTCCCGTTGGATGAGGCCCTGGCCGCCTGGGACCGCCTGGCGGCAATATCACAGGTGAGCGCCCGGCGCTGGATGTCACACTTCGCCTGCGCGGATGAACCGCAACACCTTGCCAATGCGGAACAGGAGCGCCTGTTTCGTGAACTGTGCGCACAACGCGAAGCGCCGTGCTCGTTGGCGAATTCCGCCGCATTGCTCAGCCGGCCTTCCAGTCACTTTGACTGGGTGCGTCCCGGTATCATGTTATACGGCGCCTCGCCGATGGCGGCCGGCCAGGCGGCGCCGGTGGAATTGCATCCCGCGATGACGCTGCGTTCCGAACTGATCGCCGTACGGCAATGCCGGCAGGGTGATGCGGTCGGGTACGGCCAGACCTGGGTGTGCCCGGAAGACATGCCGGTAGGCGTGGTTGCCGCCGGTTACGGTGATGGTTACCCGCGTCATGCCCCATCCGGTACACCGGTGCGGGTCAATGGCGAACCGGCGCCGCTGATCGGGCGGGTATCCATGGACACACTGTGTGTGGATTTACGCAAACAGCCCCGGGCGAGTGTGGGTGATCCGGTTGTCCTGTGGGGCCAGGGGCTGCCGGTGGAAACCGTTGCCGAGGCTGCCGGTACGATCAGCTATGCCCTGTTGTGTGGCGTGACTTCACGGGTGCCACGGGTCAACAGCATTTAGGTCGCTTCCCGTTGTTTGTTGTATTCATCGCACAGTGAAGCGCGTATTTCCCTGATCCTGTCGATCTGGCTGAGGAAGGCATCGACACATTGCGGGTCAAAGTGTTTTCTGCTTTCGTTGACGAGCAAGCTCAACACATCCTGATCCCGCCACGCCGGCTTGTAACAACGACGCGAGGTCAGGGCATCGAAGACGTCGGCGACGGCGACAATGCGGGCTGTCAGGGGGATGTCTTCACCGCCAAGTCCTTGCGGGTAGCCGCTGCCATCGTACTTTTCGTGGTGCCCCAGTGCGATTTCCGCCCCCATTTTCAGGTATTTCGACGGGCTGTCGCGGAGGATCTCGTAGCCGATGATCGTATGTTGCTTGATGACCTCGAATTCTACCGTGGTGAGTTTGCCGGGTGTGAGCAGAATATGATCCGG
>JALWRY010000273.1:0-1463 GCA_027080445.1 Thiohalobacter sp.
GGCGGTCGGTTCCATGGCGTACATCATGTCGTAGCACAGGCTGTGCTTGCCGATGATGCCCTCGGGCAAGGGCGGTACTTCACCACCGAGTCCCGCCGCCGTAGCGTTGATGACGATATCAAAATCTCCCTGCAGGGTATCAAACCCGCTTGCGCTGAGCTTGCCATATTCGGCAAAACGTTCTGCCAGTTCCTGCGCGCGTGCGACAGTGCGGTTGGCGATGTGCAGCGATGCGGGCCGCTGTTCGAGCAGTGGGAGCAGTACCCCGCGCGCCGCGCCGCCGGCGCCCAGCATGAGGATTCGCCTGTCCTTGAGGATAAATTTGTGATTGTGTGTCAGGTCCCTCACCAGGCCGGCGCCATCGGTATTGTCGCCATACAGCGAGCCGTCTTTCAGCATCAGGGTGTTGACTGCGCCGGCGAGTTCGGCGCGCTGGCTCAGCCTGTCAGCGAGTTGCCAGGCTTCCTGCTTGAATGGCACCGTGATATTCAGCCCCTTGCCGCCCTCCTGGTAGAAAAACGTCGAGACAGCATCGGCAAACCCGTCTTCAGGTACCAGCAGGGCGTCATAACGCAGTGACTGACCGGTCTGCGCGGCAAACAGACTGTGGATGTGTGGTGATTTGCTGTGGGCAATCGGGTTGCCCATGACCGCGTAGCGATCCACGCTACCGGTTTCACTCATCCGTCACGCAGCCACTGTGCGGCGCGTTTGGCGAAGTAGGTGAGAATACCGTCGGCGCCGGCGCGTTTGAATGCCAGCAAGGATTCCATCACTACGGCCTTTTCATCCAGCCAGCCCTGTTGTGCGGCAGCCATGAGCATGGCGTATTCACCGCTGACCTGGTAGACAAAGGTAGGCGCGCCAAACTGGTCCTTAACCCGGCGCACAATGTCGAGGTAGGGCATGCCGGGCTTGACCATTACCATGTCGGCGCCTTCTTCCAGGTCAAGGCTGACTTCCCACAGGGCTTCGTCGCTGTTGGCGGGGTCCATCTGGTAACTGTACTTGTTGCCGCCGCCAAGGTTTGCCGCCGAGCCTACGGCATCGCGGAACGGGCCGTAGAAGCTTGAGGCATACTTGGCGGCGTAGGCCAGAATACGGGTATTACGGTGGCCGGCCGTTTCCAGCGCGCTGCGTACCGCGCCGATACGTCCGTCCATCATGTCGGAGGGCGCAACGATATCCGCGCCGGCATCGGCGTGCGACAGCGCCTGTTTCACCAGGACGTCGACCGTTTCGTCGTTCAGGACATAGCCGCTTTCATCGATCAGTCCGTCCTGGCCGTGGCTGGTAAAGGGGTCGAGCGCCACGTCGGTGATGACGCCCAGTTCGGGCAGCTGGCGTTTCAGTTCACGCACGGCGCGTTGCGCGAGGCCGTCCGGGTTAAAGGCTTCGGCAGCATCATCGCTCTTGGCCGCAGGCGGCGTGACCGGGAACAGCGCCACGGCGGGAACCCCCAG
>JALWRY010000273.1:1473-5077 GCA_027080445.1 Thiohalobacter sp.
GCCTCTTCCAGCAGCAGGTCAATGCTCAGGCGCTCAACGCCCGGCATGGAAGTGACAGCTTCGCGTTGACCACTGCCTTCCAGTACAAACAGCGGGCAGATAAGGTCATCGGCGCCAAGCCGCGATTCGCGCATCAGGCGGCGCGAGAAATCGTCGTGGCGCATTCGCCGCATGCGCACGCCGGGGTAGTGGCCGCGGCCGGTTTCAAATTCGGACACGTTATGACTCCCTGTTGGTCGTAGGAACCCGAGTTGCTACAGTGTACCTTGTGTGTTGATTCAGCACTATGTTGCGGAGCGTGATTTTGTCGATACCCGAACCCCTGTCGCGGCTATTGTCGAATGATACCCCGTCGCTGGCGGACTGGTATGGCGACCCGCTGGATGCCGGGGTGGCCGAGCACTGGGTCAGGCGCCTGCAGTCCGGTAATGCGCAGCATCTGCAACAGCTGCGATTTGGTGACCGGCTTGCGGAGCTGGTTGCGCGCTACTGGTCGGGGCGGGATGCGGAAATGAGCTACCGGAGCCTGGTTGCAGCGGCGGGTGATGATTGCCAGCGCGCACTGCTGGAACTCTGCTACGGCCAGTTGTTGTTTGCCTGCAAGCGCGAAGGTGCGCGTAAACACCTGGATGACGGTTTTGCGCTGGCCGCGCACCTGTTAGCGGCGGATGAATATTTCCGGGTCATGAAACGCCACCAGGCACTGGCCGCGTTACCCCTGCACGGGGTGGTAACAGAGCCGTGCAGCCTTGAAAGCCTGCTCAGCGAGGCCGGCGTGATCGGTAAACTGCGCGGGCGCGACTGGCCAGATGATGCCCAAAATGGCAGCGGGCATACGGATACCCTGGATTAGCCCGGCTGATCGGGATCGGCAGCAAAAAATCCCCGACGTATTCCTGCCGGTCGTCGGAAATTCGGCACTTTCCCGCCAGGCCGTTGTCGCCGTGGCGCCAGTGAAGTGACTAAACTTCCCATTAAATCTCTTCAAAAACAGCTGGTTGACAGGTTTGTATGCAGGTTGGCACTGTGCTTGCATTCACTGTGGGCAAGGACGGGGAACGGCAAGCAGGGAATGGCTAAAGTATTTGCCGGGTCGACCGCTACAAGGGATAAGGTCGGCAGTCCCGATCCATGGATGGAACTCGATTTGGACTGCGTCTTCCCGGTGAAGGCGCAATCCAAATCAAACGATTTCATTGTTGTGTGACCGACTCCTCCGACGCTGAAAAGCGTTTTTTACCCCACCACCTCGGTGGGGTTTTTTTTGCCTGCCTGTCGGGTATCAGCTCTCCAGTTCAACCATTTCAAAATCCGACTTGGACACGCCACAGTCCGGACACTCCCAGTCTTCCGGCACATCTTCCCAACGGGTGCCGGGCGCAATACCATCATCAGGCCAGCCTTCGGCCTCATCATAGATAAAGCCGCAGACGATACATTCCCACTTTTTCATTACCGGTTCCTTGCGTATTTCTGAAGGGGGTTTCAATGTTGTGCCGAAGAAGTATATCAGTTATGGGATGCCGGTTCGGTCAGTTACGCTGGCTACACCCATTCCCGGGGTTTCAGGAAGGTCGTGTAAAGCGCCGCTTCGGCGCTGCCGGCTTCGGGCTGCCAGTCGTAACGCCACTTCACCAGTGGCGGCAGTGACATGAGAATGGATTCCGTACGCCCGCCCGTCTGCAGGCCGAACAGCGTGCCGCGGTCATAGACCAGGTTGAATTCCACGTAACGGCCGCGCCGGTATAACTGGAAATCGCGTTCGCGCTCACCGTAGGGAATCGCCTTGCGTTTCTCGACGATGGGGAGGTAGGCGGGGATGTAGTGATCGCCGATGCTGCGCATGAGGGCGAAACTGTCGGCAAAGCCAGGTGCGTTATAGTCGTCGAAAAACAAACCACCGATACCGCGCGGTTCATCGCGGTGTTTCAGGTAGAAATAGTCATCGCACCAGCGTTTCAGGCGTGCATAAAGGTCGTCGCCAAACGGTTCGCAGGCTGCCCGGGCGGTTTGGTGCCAGTGTACGGCGTCTTCCTCGAACCCGTAGTAGGGGGTCAGGTCGAAACCACCGCCGAACCACCAGACAGGTTCCTCTCCCGCTTTCTCTGCAATAAAGAAACGTACGTTGGCGTGTGAGGTCGGGACGTAGGGATTACGTGGGTGAATCACCAGTGACACACCCAGCGCCTCGAAGCTGCGGCCGGCCAGTTCCGGTCGGTGTGCGGTGGCCGAGGCGGGCAGTTTCCCGCCGTGGACATGGGAGAAGTTGATGCCGGCTTTCTCGAATACCGCGCCGTCTTCCAGCACCCGCGAGCGCCCGCCGCCACCTTCATCACGCACCCAGCTGTCTTCGTGGAAAGCCGTGTCGGCTTCGAGGGCCTGGAGTGCGTCACAAATGCGATCCTGCAGGTCCAGCAGATAGTCCCGGACCGGGATGACGTCAGGCGTGTTGTGGTCGGTGTGTGGCATATGGCTCCCGTTCAGCGGATCACGCGACCGGTTTGCAGATCGCGTATGCGGGTGGGTTGTTCAAGCCCGCCCAGTGCGCCGGGCAGGTAGTCGTCGATACGGTTGGTGAATCGTAACCGGATTTCCAGCAGCGAGCGAGCAGGCGGTTGACCTTCGCGGTTGGCGCTGGTGGAGACAATCGCGGTATGCGCCGCTTTGCACAGGGCCTGTACGACCGGGTGTGCACTGACGCGGACAGCCAGGGTATCGCGGCCCCCGCTCAGCCAGGCCGGACAATGTTCGGCGGCGGGAAGCAACCAGGTCAGTGGACCGGGCCAGCCGGCCCCGAGTTGGCGAACCTGGCTGCGCGCCAGGGGTGCGATCCAGGGCTGTAGCTGTTGCAGGGAGGCGGCGACCAGGATGAGGCCCTTGTCAGGCCGGCGATGTTTGAGTGCCAGCAAGCGCGTAACGGCACGTGCATTGGCCGGGTCGCAGCCCAGCCCGAACACGGCTTCTGTCGGGTAGGCGACGATGCCGCCGCGACGGATGCAGCGCGCGGCTTGTGAAATTTTCCAGTGTGACGGAAAGCGCTTCAATCGTTGCTGCTGGCTTCTTCGGCTTCATCCTGCTCAAACGGCTCGGCAAAATTGCAATCCTGTTGCGGACACACACGTTCCGTGCCGCGTTTCTTCGTCGTCTTGATGGTCAGGATGGGCCAGTTGCATTCGGGGCAGGGGCCTTCCACCGGCTCGTTCCACACGGCATAGTCACAGTCCGGGTAGGTGGAGCAGGAGAAGAAGATCTTGCCGCGGCGCGACTTGCGCTTGAGCATGTTGCCCTTGCCGCACTTCGGGCAGGTGACGCCAGTGTCTTCGGGTTTTTCCAGCGGTTCGATGTACTTGCAGTTGGGGTAACCGGAGCAGCCGATGAACTTGCCGTAACGGCCGCTGCGGATAATCAGCTGTGAGTCGCACTCGGGGCAGTTACGGCCTTCGACGATCTCCGGTTCGTTACTTTCGTTGTCGTCACCGAGGTTGCGCGTGTAGTCGCAGTCCGGGTAGCCGCTGCAACCGACAAAGCGGCCGCGCCGGCCCAGGCGGATATTCAGCGGCTTGCCGCATTTGGGGCAGTCTTCACCCAGCGGTTCGGTCGTGAC